>CAMUPJ010000213.1 GCA_947090725.1 uncultured Clostridia bacterium | reverse complement strand
GTACAAATGATGTTTAGTGTCTATAAATGTTGCAAGGTAATTTTAGTTTTAATTCGCAAATGATTCCCAGTGTTGTCATGGTTCCTCTGTCGGATGCTTTTTAATTATTATAACAAAATAGTGCATTATTCTCCAAACGATTTCCGTTTTGTTTTGCGTTTTTCTTGACAATCGGAAATAGCGGTGTTATACTGTAGAAAATTGAATTTCCCCGCGATTGCGGACAAGTAGTCCCGAAAACGCCGTACAGAGAGTTTGCGTTGTGGCTGTAAGCGCAGGCCGAAACGATTCGGAGAGGAAACCACCGTATAGGGAAGCGATGCAGACGTATTTCTGCGAAAAGAGGCCGCGGCTTCGCGGCGAAAAAAGGTGGAACCACGTGTTAAATCTCGTCCTTTGGCAATAGCCGAAGGACGTTTTTATGTAGGAGAAACGATAATGAAAATCAAGTTGAAAGACGGAAGTATTATCGAGTGCGAAAGCGGATGCACAGTACTTGCGGTTGCTTCGCAAATCAGCGAGGGGCTTGCGCGCATGGCTTTGGCGGCAAAAGCAAACGGTCGCCTCGTCGGACTGAACGATACGCTGACCGAGGATTGCGAATTGCAGATTCTTACGTTCAAGGATGAAGAGGGCAAAGAGGTGTACCGGCATACGGCGGCGCACATTTTGGCGCAAGCGGTAAAAAATGTATATCCCACCGCAAAACTGGCTATCGGTCCGGCCGTCAAAAACGGATTCTATTACGATTTCGATTTTGTGGAGCCCATCACGCAAGCCGATTTCGACAAAATCGAAAAGGAAATGCAGGCGATTATCAAAGCGGATTTTTCGATCGAGCGCGTGGCGGTAACACGCAAACAAGCCCTTATGCAGATGAAAGGATTCGATGAACCGTACAAAATTCAGCTTATCGAAGATTTGCCCAAAGATGCGGAGATCACGCTGTATAAGCAAGGCGGTTTCACCGATCTATGCCGCGGACCGCACTTGCCGAGTACCGGCAGAGTAAAGAATTTCAAGTTGACGCAGATTGCCGGCGCATATTGGCGGGGCAACGAGAAAAACAAAATGCTTACCCGTATTTACGGAACGGCATTTGAAAAGAAGTCGGAGCTCAACGAATATATCGAGAAAATGGAAGAGGCAAAGCGCCGTGATCACAACAAGTTGGGACGCGACCTCGGAATTTTCATGACCAGCGACGTGGTGGGGCAAGGCTTGCCTATCCTCATGCCCAAAGGCGCCAAGATTTTACAGATTTTGCAACGTTTTGTGGAGGACGAAGAAGCAAAGCGCGGATTTATGATTACCAAAACGCCCAATATGGCGAAATCCGATTTGTATAAGATTTCGGGGCATTGGTCGCATTACCGTGACAAAATGTTTGTATTGGGCGAGGTGGACGAACATGGGGATGCCGTACATAAAGAAGAGGAAATCATGGCGCTTCGGCCCATGACCTGCCCGTTTCAGTATCAGATATTCAAAAACGGCTTAAAATCATACCGCGATTTGCCTTGCAGATATTCCGAAACGGCGACCGAATTCCGTAAGGAAGCTTCGGGAGAAATGCACGGATTGATCCGTGTGCGTCAATTTACGCTTTCCGACGGGCATATCATTTGTACCAAAGAGCAGGTGGAAGAGGAATTCAAGCGGTGCCTTGATTTGTCTTACTATATTCTGGATTGTCTCGGTATGCGCAATGACGTGTCTTTCCGGTTTTCCAAACGCGGTAAGTCCAAATCGGACAAATATATCGATAACGACGACGCGTGGAATAAGACGGAAGAGATGATGAAGAATATTCTCGACGATTTGGGGTTGGACTATGTGGAAGCGGACGACGAAGCGGCATTTTACGGCCCTAAACTGGACGTGCAGACCACCAACGTGTACGGCAAAGAGGATACGCTTATCACTATTCAGATCGACTTTGCTGCCGGTGAAAGTTTCGAGATGTACTACGTGGATGCCGACGGCGTAAAACGTACGCCGTATGTCATTCACCGTAGTTCCATCGGTTGTTACGAGCGCACGCTTGCCATGCTGATCGAAAAGTACGCCGGCGCATTCCCGTTGTGGTTCAGTCCCACGCAAGTCAAAGTGCTTTCTCTGACACAGCGCAACGAGGAAAAAGTGCAAGAAATCGTGCGCCGACTCGAGCGGGTGGGAATTCGTGCCGAAGCGGACATTCGCAATGAAAAAATCGGTTACAAAATCCGTGAAGCGCAGATGGATAAGATTCCTTACATGTTGATTATAGGCGATAAAGAAGCGGAGACGGATTGTGTATCGGTGCGTTCCCGTAGCGCAGGGGATCTGGGACAGATGAAGTTTGACGAGTTGGCGGACAAATTATTGGAAGAAATCGATAAAAAGGTATGCTGAATCGTTTGACTTTTCGTTTCTCATATCGTATACTATACGTATAGAAAGCAGACGGTTTTCGTCTCACCGGCAGATTATGTTCTTGCCGCGTTCATAAAACAAAGGTAC
>CAMUPJ010000212.1 GCA_947090725.1 uncultured Clostridia bacterium | reverse complement strand
AACCAGCGGCGAAACCCGAAATTTCGTCACACGTCTTCCTCGAAATACTCGGCAACATATCCGAACATGTCAAAACAGACGGCCGCCTTCACCGAAGCAGTCATTCGCTCGGAAACCGAATTTTTCCAAATTTTCCCCACAAACAGCGTCGCCCCAAGCAAGACGGCTATGACTGTCTGCCACAAAAAAAGGCGAAAAAAACCTACGCCCTTTTTTCCTTCGTTCCCGTCATTCCGCACGATCTCATCGTTGGTTTTGACAACGGTATCTACTTTATTCAGTCCACTGTACTTGTCCATAGCGTCACCTCACCTATATATATGACGCTACACGGCAAATTAGAAATAAAAAGCCGATTCACTCTTTGTACCGCTTTCCGCGCATACGCGATCCGATTGCGCGCACGGTAACTGCCGCCGATCCGTCTTCACGCGCCTGCAATTCCACACCGAATTCTTTCAATTCGAAAAACTGCCCAAGCGTACGACGAAGTTCGCTTTTCAGAAATTCGACAGTACGTTCGTCTATGCCCGTCCGATCCCGAAAAAATATGTGCCCTAAACGCATTTTTGTTTCATCTATGTGTGACATACTATGCAATTTCCTATTAAATCTACACGATTCGCTTCAACGATCGCTTTATACCCCCGAAAAATCCCCGATACTTTTTGGTCACATCATACAATTTTTCCGTGCCGTTCAGTACGTTATCGGCCAACAGCTCCATAGCGGAATCCCCCTCCGTTTTCCCCCTTCCGCTCGTCAAAAAACAATTACACGTATTGATGGCATCCTCTTCGGGAAGCAATCCAACGGGCGGGATCTGCAACATAGCGGCTATATCGTCACAACGCAACTGCTCCCGCTCCAACACCATATCGCCTCGCACACGGTTGACAATCAATCTTGCGGTAATACCGTAGCTTTTTACAATCGCCACCACCTTATCGGCATCCCGCAAAGCGGATACGTGCGGCGTCGTAACCACCAATGCTTCATCTGCCGCCGCAACGGCGCGATGGAACCCCACGTCAATTCCCGCAGGACAATCGATGAAGATATAATCGAACGACGACGACAGCGAATGAATGATTGCGCGCAGATTCTGCCCACCGATTTTACCCCCGTCGTCATAACTGGCGCCCGGCAGAATGTAAAGCCCCGCCATTACGGAATCTTCCACAAGCGCTTGCCGCGGCCGACAACGATTCTCCACCACATCAAGAATGTCGTACACCACCTGCGTCTCCACGCCCATCACAACGTCAAGATTATTGAGTCCCAAGTCCGCATCCATCAAAACCACGCGCTTCCCTTTAGCGGCAAGCGCACGCCCCAATCCCGCCGTAACGGTAGTTTTTCCCACGCCGCCCTTGCCGGACGTCACTACGATAATTCTTGCCATACGCCCTCCCTGCAAATACGTCTAAAAAAGCGTGTACCCTCAGTATAGTACACGCACAGCGTCGGATATTCAATCTATTTGCCGAAGTATGCACAATTTGTGCGATTCCCCTCCGGGCCAACCGTTTCCGAAAAGACGCCCAACAGAAAAGAATTCGGATAGTATGTCACGCATAATAACCGGTATTCTATTTCTGCATCAATATTTCCTCCATCAATTTCTTATCACCCAAAAGTTTCCCCGCTCCCAATACGGAACAATGCGACGGCTCCTCTACCGTATAAACGGCGACATCCAACCGCTCGGAAAAGACTTTTTCCAATCCGAGAATCTTACTGCCTCCTCCCACCACATAGATTCCTTTTTTATGAATCTCTCCCACGATTTCGGGCGGACACATATTGATGATACTCTCCACCGCATCGGCAATCCGTAAATAGTACGGTTTGACAACCGTGCAGACGTCGGCCGCCGTAACATACGCGCTTCCCGTATTCTTCGTCGTGATATTCCGTCCGGATACCAAAACGTCCGAAGTATCGTTTTCGTATAAACTGCCGATCTCGTTTTTGATTTTGCGCGCGGTATTGATACCTACCTTCAGATCGTACTTTCCCGCAATATAGTCCATAAGCGCCTTATCCATCATATTTCCGCCGATAGTTACGCCGCAACCGGACACGATCCCGGCAAGACTCATGGCGGCAATCTCGGTCGTGCCCGCGCCTATATTGACCACAACGCCGCCGCCCGCCGCATCGATAGGCAAATCCAATCCGATGCCCGACAACAGGATATTATCGATCATTGTCACTTCGCCGATACCCGCTACCGCGCAAACGTCCTCGTAGACCGTTCGCTCTTGTAAAGAAAGTCCCGTAGGAATTCCGAGAATCGCCTTGATCTTGGGAAAGAACAAATAGCTCGACGGCAGAATCTTTTTAACGAATTCTTTGAGCAACACGCCGCACGCTTCTGCATCGGCAATCACACCGTCCACAACGGGTTCCACGATAAACGTACGCTCGGGGGTCTTGCCCACCATTTTTTCGGCCTGCGCTCCCACTGCGTGTACGCGGCGTGACCGTGTATCTCCCACAAACGCAATTATCGTCGGCTCATGTAAG
>CAMUPJ010000211.1 GCA_947090725.1 uncultured Clostridia bacterium | reverse complement strand
CGCTACGCAGACGATGGTCTCCAAAGTGGGCGACGATCTCTATCAGGTACAGGTTGTGTCTTGGTACGACAACGAGAACTCTTACACCAGCCAGATGGTACGCACCATCAAATACTTTGCCGCGCTTTAATAAGTAAGGTAATCGAAACGGTACACAAAAAAGCTCCCGGAGTTTGGCTCCCGGAGCTTTTTGCTATTGTGAATACTTGACATTTTTGCGGGTAAGTGTTACTATAAAAGTCCCTCATGGTACGGCTTTCGTCAGTGAGTGCAAAGCTTGTACAGAAGAATATTCAGTGTTTGTTCGAGGAGTAAAAAGAGCATGAAATGTCCCGCATGCGGACACGAGATGGGTAAGAAGTCCAAATGCCTTCGATGCGGATATGCCATCAAAGACATTGTTCCCATCGATCCCGAAAAAATCGAAAAGGAGAAAGAGCCGGAACCCGAGCGGCGGGAAATTCATCCCGACGACGTACACGTGTCCCGCGCGGGTGGCAGTATCTTCGGGGATATTTTCGGGGGTGGAATTTTCGGTGGGATAGGCAGTATTTTCGGCAATCTTTTCGGCGGATTCGATATTTTCGGCGACGAGGAATCCACGGGATACGAGTACGATCCCAAATACTATGACGACTTCGGTAACGAACGGTATGTGCCCGACGAGTTTGAGCGTGAGTCCGTGGAGATTTCCGATATAGAATATATGGAGCCTCCCGCAAAAGAGGAGCAACAGGCCTCGTCTCATGCGCACGAAAAACCGCATGACAAGGCATCGGCACATCAGGCGGGCGAGCATACGCACAAAAGCGGAGCGCATAAACATGCCGGAGAAGAGCGACATCGTCCCAAACATCGCCGCTGAGAGAAAGGCGGCATATTTCCGAAAAGTCAAGTAATTTTTTTGCAAAATGCCCGTATAATGTTTGACAAGAGATAATTTATTTGCTATTATATTTAAGCTGTCGTTTGCGGTAAAGCCCTGTGGGGGTATAGCTCAGCTGGTAGAGCACCTGCCCTGCAAGCAGGGGGTCAGCGGTTCGAATCCGCTTACCTCCACCACAAATCTCTTTCGCAAACGACGCTCCTTATCCGAAGGGAGAGTATGGCTACTTAGAGCACTCCCTGCTACGAAGCACGAGCGAAAGCGAGTATACTTCGTTTCACTTCGTGGCGTTCGCACTTCGTGCTCGGCTAAGAAGGTGGGGGTCGCTCGACCCAAACAAACAATCAATGCAGTATATCTAAAGGAATGTAGCCCAAGCTCGGTTAGAGCACCCCCTGCTACGAAGCACGAGCGAAAGCGAGTATAAGGTGGGGGTCGCTCGACCCAAACAATCAATGCAATATATCTAAAGGAATGTAGCTCAGCAGGTTAGAGCACCACCCTGATAAGGTGGGGGTCGGTGGTTCGAGTCCACTCATTCCTACCAAAGCGGCTAAGATACAGCCGCTTTTTTTTATAATTTGTTTATTGCTTGACGCGGTCGGAACCGCACATTATAATAAGGATATGGAGAAAAAACAAATTGCAATTGTCACGGGTGCCGGCGGAGGATTCGGAAGAGAGTTTGTGCGGTTGCTTGCGGCAGAGCAAGACATATCCGAAATTTGGGCGATTGCGCGTAACGGTGAAAAACTTTCGGCGTTACGATCCGAATTTGATACGGTACGTCCTTTTTGCATGGATTTGACCGATAGAAATGTTTTTGAGCGGCTGAAAGAGACTTTGCGGAAGGAAGACGTGCGGGTGCGGTATCTTGTCAACAATGCGGGTTTTGCCAAATTCTGTTCGTATGACGACATTTCGACCGAGGAGTCGCTGAATATGGTGGACTTGAATATCGGTGCGGTAGTGGCTATGTGTCTTGCATGTATTCCGCATATGCAACAGGGCGACCGCATTGTCAATATCGCGTCGCAGGCATCTTTTCAGCCGCTTCCGTATATGAATCTCTATGCGGCCACAAAAGCATTCGTACGGAATTATACGCGCGCGCTTCATGTGGAACTGAAAGAGAAGGGGATTACTGCAACCGCCGTGTGTCCCGGCTGGATGCATACGGGCCTATTTGACCGCGGCGAGGTCGGAGCCGCGAAAGGCGCCCGTCGATTTGTTCCTATGGTATCGCCTGCCGTAGTAGCGCAAAAGGCGCTTCGCGATGCGAAAAAAGGGAAAGATATGTCTGTTTTCGGCGCATACGTAAAGAGCGCACATTTCGTCGCGAAAATACTGCCACAGAAAACAATGATGAAATTGTGGCTCAGGCAACAAAAAATCAAATAGTGCCGATACGGTAAAAAAATTCGATTTTTTATCGAAAAAACTCTTGACAAGCATTTCTATATGTGGTATTATAATCAAGCTATCGCGTTAGATAGCCGTTTACTTAAGGCGCTTGGCGCCGACCATGTATTGCGATGCAATACCGCTGGGCATAATAGATATCGGGAACAACGTATCGACTTATGCTTTTTTTATTGCCTGTTTTGGTAATAGAAAGTGAACGTACGGAAAAAGCACATTGACAACTGCATAGAAGAAGAAAACGAGAA
>CAMUPJ010000210.1 GCA_947090725.1 uncultured Clostridia bacterium | reverse complement strand
CGGAAATTTCAAGGGGGTTTGTAAATTTCTATGACAAAATTTTCAAAAGGGTATTGACAACCTTGACAATCCGTTATATAATGTAATGGTTAAAAGTATGCGGTCTGATAAATCCTTATGAAAAAATCCGATTTTCCGCCCGAAAAACAATTGACTTTTCAAACGAAAGTGTTATAATAATTTGCGTAAATGTCTTTCGGCAAAGGCGCTGCAAGAATTTCTTATAAAAAAGAAACTCGGCGGCGTTTTTTTATTTTGTTCCGGAGGACGGAATTCCCGCAATACAACCGATACGTTTTACCCGTTTTTCGCAAAACGGGAAAGGAGAATCCAAGTATGACAAACGTACCCGAACTGTTCGGCACCCTTGTTTTCAACGACAAGGTAATGCAACAGCGCCTGCCCAAAGAAACGTATACCGCCCTCATAGAGACGGTAAACAGCGGCACGGCTCTCGATCCCGCGCTGGCCAACACGATCGCAACGGTCATGAAAGAATGGGCGATCGAACACGGCGCCACCCACTTTACGCATTGGTTTCAACCGATGACGGGCATCACCGCCGAAAAGCACGACAGCTTCATCACCCCCGTGGGCAACGGCACGGTCATCATGAACTTTTCGGGCAAAGAACTGATCCACGGCGAACCGGACGCTTCCAGTTTTCCCTCGGGCGGTCTGCGCTCCACGTTTGAAGCGCGCGGCTACACGGCATGGGACCCGTCGAGCTATGCGTTTATCAAAGACGGCGCACTGTGTATTCCCACTGCCTTCATCTCCTATTCGGGACAAGTCCTGGACAAAAAAACGCCCCTGCTCCGCTCAATGAAAGCCGTCAGTCGGCAGGCGGTACGGGTATTGCATGCGATGGGAAACACCGAAGTATCGCGCGTGACGGCCACCGTAGGACCGGAGCAGGAATATTTCCTCATCGATAAAGACCTTTGGCGCAAAAGAAAAGACCTCATCTTCACGGGACGCACACTGTTCGGCGCCCGCCCGCCCAAAGGGCAGGAGCTGGAGGACCATTACTTCGGCAATATCCGCCCGCGCGTCATTGCCTATATGGACGATCTCGACCGCGAGTTGTGGAAACTCGGTATTCTGGCCAAAACGCGCCACAACGAAGTGGCACCGGCACAACACGAACTCGCCCCTATCTTCACCACCGTCAACGTGGCGACCGATCACAACCAGCTCACCATGGAAGTGATGAAAAAAGTAGCGGATCGGCACAACCTCGTTTGCCTCTTGCACGAAAAACCGTTTGCCGGCGTCAACGGCAGCGGCAAACACAACAACTGGTCCATCTCTACCGACATGGGCGAAAACCTTCTCAATCCCGGCAAAGACCCCGAAAACAACGACCGCTTTCTGCTCTTTTTGACGGCAGTCATCAAAGCAGTGGATACGCACCAGGATTTGTTGCGGCTGAGCGTTGCCAGCGCCGGCAACGATCACCGTCTGGGCGCCAACGAAGCGCCGCCCGCCATTATCTCCATGTTCCTCGGCGGAGAGCTTACGGGCATCTTGGAATCGCGTTGCAACGGCACCGCCTACAAAGGCAAAAAGGGCAACAAAATGCAGGTGGCGGAATCCATTCCCGAATTCTTATCCGACACTACCGACCGCAACCGCACGTCGCCGTTTGCTTTCACCGGCAACAAGTTCGAATTCCGTTCCTTGGGTTCCGCCTTTAATATCGCCTGCTCCAACGTCATGCTCAACACCGCCGTAGCCGATGTACTGTCCGAATTCGCCGATTGTCTGGAACAAAGCAAAGACGTGGAAAAAGACGTCCGCAAACTGATCAAAGATACATATAATGCCCACAAACGTATCGTATTCAACGGAAATAATTATTCCGACGCGTGGGTCAAAGAAGCGGAAAAGCGCGGTCTGCTGAACCTTAAGACAACGCCCGAAGCGCTCCCCTACTACAGCCGCGAAGAAAATCTTGCCATGTTTGCACGGCACAACGTGTATACGGGCGAAGAAATCAAAGCGCGCGAAGAGATTCTGCTGGAAAACTATTGCAAAGTTATCAATATCGAAGCGCTGACTATGATCGATATGGCAGGGAAACAGATCATTCCCGCCTGCATCGCCTACATGAATTCTCTGGTGGAATCTATCCGAAACAAAGACGCAATCAACGTACCCGCCGAAACGGAGCGCGATATCCTTGCCCGCATCAATCCCCTCGTCACCGCCGCATACCGTGCCAACGCGCGTCTTGCCGAAGCGGCTGTGAAAGTCAAGAGCATAGAACCGGCCGCCAAGCAAGCCACCGCCTATCACGACGTCGTGTTCGCCGCCATGCAAGAGCTGCGCGCCGCCTGCGACGAACTCGAGACGCTTGTGCCCGAATCGGTTTGGCCCATGCCCACCTACGCGGATCTTCTCTTCTCGGTGTAATCACCCGACCGATACGCCGCAAAAATCCCGCCGCCGAAACGGCGCACTCCTAATAGAACGTATATCCATGAAAAAAAGCGGAATGCAAAAGCGTACTTCCCATAGGGAATTAAAAAACTAAATTATTAAGAGTTATACTTTC
>CAMUPJ010000209.1 GCA_947090725.1 uncultured Clostridia bacterium | reverse complement strand
TTATCGAAATGGCTGCTTGGCTCATTGAAATCAAATCCAAATCCTTACTTCCCAAACCGAAAGAAGAAGAATCCGACGAAGAAGATGCGCAGAAACAGTTGATTCAAAAACTGGAAGAATACAAATTGTACAAAGAAGCCTGCGAAAAAATGAAAGAGCAAGAGACGGTGGGAATCCATTTCCGTTCTCCCGATTCGAGCGTGGGAGAACCGCGGTTCATTCTCAAAGACATGACGATGGAAGGCTTGATGAAAGCGCTCCAAAAGATGTTTCTCAAGCTGGAAAAACGTAACATCACCCATAAAGAACGGAAAATTACGCTGGATCGCTTTACCGTAGCGGAAAAAATGTCGCATATCAAAGACTTTATGTTATTGCGCGAAACGGCAACATTCGATGAGCTCTTCGAGGCCGATTATTCCAAAAGCGAAATCATTACAACTTTTCAGGCGCTTTTGGAACTGCTGAAATTACAATTCGTGACCGCCACGCAACGCGAAGTATTCGGCGAAATACTCATTAAAAAGGTAGCATAGCGAAAGAGGAAACAACGATGGAAATAGAAAAACTCGACGAAATATTGGAAGCACTTTTGCTGGTATCCGGCGATGGACTGAGCATTGCGGAAATCGTGGATTTGTTGGAATTACAAAACAGCGAGGTAAAACAGTCCATTACCAGACTGAAAAAAAAGTACGGCGGCAAATGCGGCATTCATCTTCTGAGCTATAACGGCAAAATTCAATTCGGTTCCAATCCCGATTATGCAGATGCCGTCGGGTGTGTGCTAAATCCCATTAAAGAGAAAGAACTGAGCAATGCCGCATTGGAAACCGTAGCGATCGTTGCCTATAAGCAACCCGTAACGCGTCTGGAAATCGAACAGATTCGCGGGGTAAACTGCGATTACGCCGTTCAGGTTCTGCTGAAACATAACTTGATCGAAGTTGTGGGACGCAAGGACGTCGTGGGTAAACCGCTCTTATTCGGAACTACGGACGCATTTTTGAAACGCTTTCAGATAGAAAGTATTGAGCAGTTACCCGACTATGAACAATTGCTTGCCAGTATCAAAGTGCTGGAAGAGGGGAATAGGGCGCAACCCGAAGAAGTCAGCCTATACAATGAATTTGAAATTCCCGACGAAGAAGAAATGCCCGATTTTTTGGAAGACGAGACCGATCTGCAAAAAATCAATATGACGGAAAAAAAGTCGGATAAAAAAGAAGAACCGAAAGAAGAAGCGGAAGAAGCCTGAACGGGGAATAAAAACAATCTATGAACAAAGACTAACATCAATATGTTGGTCTTTTTGGTTATTGCAATTTTAGTGCTTAGCGTGATAGCGGCACCCATACGCGTAGGGATGCATTTCTATCTCAATCTGTTTGAAAATGACGGGTTCATCAAAATTTACTTATTCGGAATTCGTATTTTTCATGCGGCAATCCGATTTGAGCATGATGCCGATCGCCAAAATAATTTGATTGTTTCACACGGCAAAAAATCGGACGAAATCCACCTGAATACAAACCCGCAAGACAAAAAATCCATTACCGTTCTTATGAAGCATCCGGCAATGGCAGGTTTGCAAATTAAAAAGCTTTCCGCGCATTTTACGGCGGGAAAAACCAACGATGCTTTTTTTACGGTAGCATTGATGCAGTCCTTGCGCGTGCTGTTTTACGGAGTGATGGCACCCATAAAGTGCCGTTATGCCGTGGCAATCACCGAATCGTTTCATCCCGTATATAACCGAGACGTACTCGAATCGGATTTTATAGGCATAATCCAAATTTCAATTGCAGATATTATAGTTAGTTTCTTACAAAGCAAACGGCAAGCCGAGCCACGGCAAAAACAGGAGGTAGCCAACACATGATTGTGCAACAAAACAACGAACATCCCGTAGAACGGGTTATGGACAATGCGTTTACCAAAATCCGCACCCTCGTAGATGCGGACACGGTAGTGGGAAATCCCGTCACCACCGAAGACGGCGTGAGTATCATCCCGCTTAGTAAGGTCACCATGGGATTTTTGACGGGCGGGGGCGAATACAGCGATATGGCGCAACAGAACCTGACGGAATATCCCTTTGCGGGCGGAAGCGGCGCGGCGGTATCGGTATCGCCCATCGGGTTTTTGGTAAGCGACGGAAAAAGCGTAAAAATAATCAAAATGGACGACAAGAATCCATTCGATAAGATTCTTAACTTAATCCCCGACATTATGGAAAGTATTTTGGATTCGGGTGAAAAGAAAAAGAAATGAAAAATACGCAAACGGCAGCCTTTTGCTTTCTTATATTGTTGGCATCGCTCCTGCTTTTGCCCACCGTCGCATTCGCGGGTGCGCAAGAGCCTGGTGAAAGCGCGGCGACAAGTGCGGAATGTATGGCAGTCATAGAGTGCTCTACGGGTCGGGAACTGTATCGAAAAAACGCCGAAAAACAACGACCGATGGCAAGCACGACCAAAATCTGTACGGCCGCAACCGTGTTGGACAACTGCGACGATTTGGAACGCGTCGTGACCGTACCCGATAAAGCAGTGGGGGTA
>CAMUPJ010000208.1 GCA_947090725.1 uncultured Clostridia bacterium | reverse complement strand
CCAAATCCCGGCTGATCTCCTCGAGACTCTTTCCTCCTTCCGCAATCAGATCGGTAAGCGTATTCTGAAATCCCGAAAATACGTCTATCATCACGTTGTCCAAAGTATGTATACTCATTATAAGTATATAACATTAGCCAAAGCGTGTTTTTACGATTCAACTTAAATTGAGTATACCGAAATCCGCTCCCGCCAATCACACTCCAGCGCACGCATCTCGTCCAGTTCCCGCAGATAATTGACATCGGTCCTTTGCTCTTTCAAGTCTATGTGAATACGGCGAAGCCACCGCTCCAAAAGAAAAATTTCGCCGCGCAACCCCTCGAAGGCAATGGCTTCCGCCGCAAGCCATTGCAACACGCGCAATCGGCTGAGACGAAGAATCGCCACCGCTTTGCGCAGAGGGTCGCCACGCAGCGACTCGAAATTTCCCACCGGCATATGGTCGCGCATGGCACGCAACATTTCCATGCGGTACCACGCATACCTGTCGGCACGCTTGTCCCCGACAAACCGATAGCGCGGCGTATCGCCCTTGCGGGCGCACACCGTAATTCCCAAAAGGGATCCCACTGTCTGCACGCACACGATGCCGCCGTAGGCGCAAGCGCGGGTACGCACGGCAGCCGCAATTGCGTCGGCCTCGACAAAACTGCGACAATACAGGGGCCGAACGTCGGTTTTCGGCTCCAACCAAGCAAGATACTCTTCTTCCGTCCTATTCAGGGCAGGGTAGTCGGACAATACGGTTCGAGTCATAAACACACGCACCACTCCTTCGTATTTCCTATATCTTGCACTATTTATATCAAAATGTCAACGCACGAAAGTACGATTGAAAGGACTTTGCGAATTTTGAATCCGCGTCTTTGTTTTTTGTCGTATTATCGTAAAATCTGCAATATATTGTCGAATCCTGTCGGTTTTCGTCGCAATTCCGAAAGTTTTTACGCTATCGGATTTTGCGCAGCATCGCCTGCAATCCGCGGCAAATATCTTCGTAACACGTTTGGAAATCGCGCGTGTACCACGGGTCGGAAACGTCTTCGTCGCTGTCGAGAAACGAGAGCAATTTGACGCATTTTCCGGCGTGCCGTTCGCCCAGAATCCGCACGGCGCCGCGCACGTTGCTATCGTCCATACAAACGAACAGTTCGTAATATTCGCCGTCTTTTGCCGTAAGAAGGCGCGCACGCTTGCCGGTGCAGTCAATCCCCTTGCCGCGCAAAAGCGACGCTACGGGCGGGTATACGGGGTTTCCCACACCGCCCCATATCTCCTCGGTCGATACCGCGCTCGACGCGATTTCATACGCATCCGTACGCCCTTCTTTTTGCAGCATATCGCGGCACACGAATTCCGCCATGGGACTTCGGCAGATATTGCCGTGACAAACAAACATGATTCTGTACATACGGTTATGCGCCAAGCACGGGGAAACGCTTGCTTACGCTTCCTCCTCGGATACCGAAACTTCCTCGTTTGCAACCGCTTCCGTCGGAACTTCTTCCGGCGTCTCGGTAAGCGTATCGGTCGCACCCACTACGTGCACCTTCGTCTTGGCGGGTTGCACCGCCAGCGCCTCGATGCCTTGCGTGTGCACTTTGCGCAAAATGGGACCGAAATTCTTGGCCTTGCTCTCGAAAAGATTCCCTGCGCTGTCGATCACGTACACTTTGATTTTCTGAAATTTTCCGCCCGGAAAACTGCCGCAGATCAGGTCGGCGACTTCCGCAATATCGAAACTCAATTTGATGGGCATACGCGGCTGAATCACAATGGGACTTTCCTCGGTGAGGGAATTCTGCTCGCGATACCGTTTGGCAAAGTCGAAATAGTCGCGTCCCGCCACGATTCCCACCGAAGTTACGGCGGCATCGTTCATCGAACGGTTGGAAACAATCAACGTAAACGTCTTGGTTCCCCTCTCCACGTCTACCTCTTCGATGTCGTGCATCATAAACTTATTGCTGATGATGTTTTTGAAAAGTTTGTTCTGGCCGATTACCGTAATCACCAACAAGACTACGATCACAATCGCCGCTACCAGTATGCCCAAAGCACAGTACGCCGCCATTTTTTCCATATGCGCCTCCTTTATGTCCGTACGGACTACTCTTTTATTAGAGTATGTCCCTTTTTTTGTATTGTACTACATTTTCGTTACCGAATGCAAGCGAATTGTATCGAACAATCGGAAGCTTGCCCTTTTGTCGCGGTATTTACTGCCCGACAAACTTGCGCCGATGCGGCCGTTTCGATACCATTCGCGCGCTTTCTTTGCCTTTTGCGGTCGAACACGCGCCCATGGCGCCACCGAGCAGGCACGCCGCACGCCCCCGTCCGCATCCGTCGGCACCGTAAAAGAACCCCGCGGCGCATCGAAATTCGTCGATACCTAAAAATCCGTGGCGGTATAAAAAAAAGTACTGTCGACACACAAAATGCATAGACAGTCCAAGGAAATCCTCGTTGCATAAAAAACCGCTTTGCAAATAAAACAACCGCTTTGCATAAAAAAACAACCGCATCTTTCGATACGGTCGCTTTAATGAAATGCGGCAATTACC
>CAMUPJ010000207.1 GCA_947090725.1 uncultured Clostridia bacterium | reverse complement strand
GCAATACCACTTTGGTGTTTGGAATATGGAACAGTTCCGCGCCCCATGCGTTCTTCACGCGCAATGGATAGTCCGCTACGGCAAGCACCGCCGCGTCCGTTCCGTCCACGGTATAGCTACTGCCGCGAAAAGTTATCTCGTTCGGCTTCGTCCACTCCGCCAATTTGTCGATAGGAATACTCGCCGCTTCCCGCTCATCGAAAGAGCGCGTTACGCTGTACCGCAAGAACACTGCCGCATCCATCGCGCCGAGTATCTTGCTGTCAAGTCCGCACTTACTTATTTCCGTGGCAACATTGACTGCTGTATTTTCCAATTCGATTTCGTTTCTTCCGTACAGCACAATATAAAAGTCCGAAAGATATTGCTTGCGGATATTGTTCATGCGGTCTATGCGGTCGATACGCTCGCGCAAAATGCTTTCCTTAATTGCCTTAACACCCGTTTCGCTATCACTGTTTATAACAGTGTTGAGCCTATCGAAAATATCTTTGCCGAAGCCGTCCAAATTTACCGGGCGGTCTATCTTGACTATATCCGCGCTCATGGTTCCGTCGAGCAGTTTCAGTGCGTTCTGCAAATACCGTATGTCTACGTTCTGTTGCGCCACGTCTTCTATGCCGAAGTTCTTTTGCCCTATTTTTATAACGCGCCCGTAAGAGCCGCCGCTATACGAAAGCAAGCCGTTTTCTTTGATCTCTTTGAGCGGTATCAGCACATCCACTCTTTCTTTGGCGTTCTTCGCCGCATTGCTGTACCGTTTCTTTGCAAACAAGAACTTTACGTTCTCGAATATGTATGTATAAAAGATGCCGTCGGGCGTGGGCATAAACATAACGATTGCCGCTATCCCAAGCACAATCGCGATTGCCCACTTGCCGAACGTGATTGCCGCAAAGATAATAGCAAACAATGCAAGCGCCACGATAATATCCGGCATGGAATAGCATTTCCACACAGTGTTTTTCACTTTTATTTTCTTGGGTATAATTCTCATTCTCCGTTTCCTCCCGCATCTGCCGTTTCCGTATCCGCGGATTCTTTTGCTGCATACTCTTCGCTCGTTTCGTCCGAATACTTGTCGTTGCCGTCATCGCTTTTTTTGTCTTCTTCTTTGTGCCTATGTATAATCCGACGCCCCACGCCTACCGTGCCGCGCAACAGTTTCGCCGCAGCGCCTATCGTGAGCGCGCTTGCGATACGCCCGCCATAAAATGCCGTATGTAAAAAGTTCCCGCCCGCGTGCATATCGTCCGCTTGTCCGAACAGTCGCGCAAAAAGCGTTTGTCCCGCAGGTATCACCATTGCGCCGCCTACGATCATGAAAATGCGGAATACGGAATTGGTAAAGCTACCCGCGCCCGGCAATCGCACTTGCATGATTATCGGCAACAACAGCGCAAACACGTTTACCGAGAACACCGCGCCGTACGCAAGAAGTATTTTCGTAATGAACGACTCGCGCCAATTCTTGAACCTTGCGCCGTCGTCGAGCGACAGCGTTGACATGGATAATGGCATTGCTATATACAAGAACACGATTTCATACACGCGTTTGGCAAGATTTACAATAGCGACTATAAGGGCAACGCCTACCGCAATAGAGGCAATCATTGCCGGCAAGTACATAAACGTATTCGGATTTACCATGCCGTTACATTTCCAATCCGTAGGCCATATTCCGAACAGCGCCGTTTTATAACTGCCAAACAATTTACTCACCGACAGATCCGTTACGTTGATTTGGTCTATGGTATACCCGTTCACCCAATCGCCCACGCAAGCGTCGAACAGTGCGTTGCTTAACTTTGTTGTATTCCCTATTTGGAAAATCTCCGCAATCAGCTGTAACACTGCGCCCGAAATAAGAATGCCGAGTATCACCACGGCAAGCATGGCAATCGTGCCGAGCAGCGACAAAAAGAATTTACCCACGATAGACGACACATTTCGGTTATTGGCAATCATGTTCTTGACGAGCGCCACGATGGTAAAAATACACGTAAGCCCCACTGCCAAAACGAAAATGCACCAAAAGATTGTGCCAACCGTGGAATCTCCCACGACAAGCTCTATAATGTTTACGCTCTCGCCGCGGTAATTCACTTTCGCTACGCCGGAGATTGCCGAAAAGACACTCATCAGCCCGTCAATCAATTTCAGCATCCACAGAAACAGTTGCAAGACTATTTCTTGAAAAAATATTAACACTTTTCCTCCCTTAACGTTGGGCGGCGATACATTTCGCCGCCCTTTTCCTATAATGAAAATAGAGCCATATTTTGAGGCGTAGGCAAGGCAGGCGCGGCTTTGCGAAGGGGCGCGTACTTTTTATGTACGCAACCCAAGCAAAACGCAAGCCTAACGCCGCATACGCCCAAAAGATAGTCTCTATTCATCCCACCCAAGCGGATAAGCCCTTAATAAGCAAAGGCGCGCCCATAGCCACCACCAAGATAATAACAATACCTATGATAAGATTTTTCACCATATCGCGGGCATTGATCTTTTCTTCGTTGCGGTGGGCTATGGCAATCTTGATACCTATGTATGCGCCCCATACAACAACGACCGCCGCAAGTGCGAGTACGATATACACCCAAAAACTGTCCATGAGT
>CAMUPJ010000206.1 GCA_947090725.1 uncultured Clostridia bacterium | reverse complement strand
GCATCAGTTCGCCTTTTGTTTGTGGCGCGGAAACGGGAGCTGCGCCGGCGCTCGGAAGAGAGTCCGAACGACCGGCGGGCAGACAAAATAACGAAAAGATACAGAGCGCAACGAAACCGAGCGAGAAGAGTATCGCTCCCGACGCATAGGATTTTTTCGACAATTTTCGCATAACGATTATATTATAGCATAATCCCGCAAAAAAGCAAATATTTTCACGGCAAGTTCTGTGCAATATTGCCGTCAAATTTCGCCAATTTTTGGCGTGAAATTTGCCTATTTGTAAAATATGTACGAAAAAATGTTAGCAAATTTAGTCAATTTATTTTCAAAAAGGGTCTATACAAGGACGAATTTCTGTGATATACTGTTTAAGGTATAAAATGGTTGGGAATATGCGCCGAAGCCGTGTTGCGAAAGAATCGGCCCGACATAAGAAATTTCTTTGATTTTCCCGCCGCATAGTGAGGTTATAAACAGTGGAAAAAATTGCAGTTATCGATTTGGGTAGCAATTCTGCCCGCCTTGTCATTGCCAACATTTTACCCAACGGTCACTTTGTCGTATTCGATGAACTGAAAGAATCCGTCCGACTCGGTCAAGATATGGAGCGGGACGGATTTTTGAAACCTTCGCGCGTGGCGCAGGCGGTAAAAACGCTCAAGATGTTCCGCAAATTGTGCGACAGCTACGAAGTGGACAAGGTGTATGCCATCGCAACCAATGCGGTGCGTCGTGCGAAGAACCAAAAGAGTTTTCTCGAAGAAATCAACTCGGTGTGCGGTTTCAAATTCAAGGTGCTTACCGAAGAAGAAGAGGCATTGCATATCTATCACGGCGTCATCAACTCGTTGGAAGTCCCCAAAGCGGTGATTGTGGATATCAGCGGCAGTAGCACACAGTTGATTCATTATAACCGCAGAAACGTTGTCAATCGGGAAAATCTTCCTTTCGGAACGATCACGTTGAGCGATCTGTTCAACGATCCCAATCTGACGCCGCTGCAACAGTCGGAGATGATCGAGACGTATGTGCACGATCAATTTTCGCAGATTGCCTGGCTCAAAGAACTCGATCCCGACGTGCAGTTTGTGGGGGTGGGCGGATCCTTTAGAAATCTGGCCACGATTTGCAAACGTATGAAGCGGTATCCGCTCGATATGGTGCACAACTACAATGTCAGCGCCACCGATTTCAATTCCATATACGATATGGTCAAGGTATTGGATGCGGATAAGCGCACCAAGATCAAGGGACTGAGCGTGGAGCGTGCCGATATTTTCAGTTCGGCGCTTGCGTGCATCAAAGGATTTTTGGATTACACCGGATTCGAGAATATTATTATTTCGGGTTCGGGGATTCGGGAAGGTATCATGTTCAATCATGCCGTTCCTTCTACGCTCGAAAAACCTATTTCCGACGTATTGGGGCACTCGGTGTATACCATGATGCACTATTTCGACGTGAATATTCCGCATGCGGAACACGTGTGCAATCTTTCCATTCAGCTTTACAAGCAACTGCGGGTGTTACATAAATTGCAGCGGCAGTATGTAAAAGTTCTGCGTGTGGCGGCATTGTTGCACGATGCGGGTATGCGAATCAAGTATTACGATCATCCCAAACATTCCTATTATTTTATTCTTAACAGCAATCTGTTCGGCATTTCGCATCGTGATCTTGTGTTGGCGGCCTTTGTGGCGCAGGGACACCGTATGGATGAATTCCCGTTGACGGAATGGAATAAATACAAGGATCTTTTGCGCGAAGAAGACCTGGTGGCTGTCATGAAATTGAGCGTGATCCTGCGTATCGCGGAGAGTCTCGACAGAGCTATGTCCGGGTCGGTAAAAATGCTCAATTGCGACGTGTTGGGCGATAGTGTGATTATGAAAACCGAGGTGGAGGGCGACTGTTCGTTGGAAATCAAAGACGCGCTCACCGCGGGAGCGGAATTTGCCCGCGCGTATAAGAAAAATCTTGAGATCCTGTAATGTGATCTTGGCATCCGCTTCGCCTCGGCGTGCGGAGCTCATCGGAAAGATACCGTGGCTTAGTGCTACGGTTTTTCCCTCTCATGTGCAGGAACCGCCGTACGGCGGCGGCGACCCCTCTGTGTATGCGCGGGACTTGGCGGTACGCAAAGCGACCGACGTGCTCGCCCGAGTGGAGGGCATCGTTATCGGAGCCGATACGATTGTGACGATCGACGGCAGGGTGCTGGGTAAGCCTGCCGATACTGCCGAAGCGGAAGCGATGTTGCGGTTGCTTTGTGGGCGTACGCATGCGGTGATTACGGGGTATTGTGTGGCAAGCCGCGCGAAAATTGTCGAAAATTCGGTAAAAACATATGTTACATTCCGTGCATTCGACGAAAAAATCGTGTATAATTATATTCGTTCGGGCAGTCCGCTGGATAAAGCGGGCGGCTACGGGTTGCAAGATCCGCTTTTGGCGCCGCTCATTGCCGATGTGACGGGCGACAGAGATAACGTGATCGGTTTGCCTGTGGCGGCGCTGAAAAAAACACTAAAGGAGTTTCTTTGATGGCTGCAATGGAAATCGCTGTCGAAATCGGAACGGGATATACTTCCATTTATGTACCCGGCAACGGAATTGTCTTACATGAGC
>CAMUPJ010000205.1 GCA_947090725.1 uncultured Clostridia bacterium | reverse complement strand
TCTTGGCAAAGCCGTTTATCACCGCTTTGGATTGTTTATCGATAATGCAACCGCCCGCTCCCGTATAATACGCGTTGTCGGCGGCAACGTCGATTTCTTCCACCGACGCACAACCGCTGAACGCGGATTCGCCGATGTTTGCGAGAAGCGCGCCTATTTTGACGCTTTTAAGTTTGGTACAGTTTGCAAAGGCGTTTTCGCCGATACTCTCCACGCTGTCGGGAAGCGCGATTTCTTCCAACAACGAGCAACCGTAGAATGCCCCTCTTCCGATAGCCGTAACGTCGCTGCCGATTTTCACGCTGGTAAGCGCGCCGCAATTATAAAACGTGTTGTCTTCGATCTTCGCCACGCTGTCGCCCAACGTAACCGATGCAAAGCCGCAATTATAGAACGCGCTTGCGCCCACTTTGGTAACGCTGTCGGGCACCTCTATATCGGTAAGCCTGGAGCAGTTGAAGAATGCGCTCGCTTCGATTTTGAGCAATCCGTCCGGCAACTTAACTTCTTCGAGCTTAGCGCAGTTTGCAAAAGCATTCGCGCCGATTATCTTAACTGTGCTCGGAATATGTACGGAAGTTAAGCTGTCGCACGCCGCGAAAGACGATGCGGCTATTTCGGCCACGCCTTCACTGAGATTGACTTCGGTCAATGCGCTGCAGGCGTTAAACGCGCTTTCGCCGATTATTCTGAGCGACGACGGCAACGTGATGTCTGCAAGAATGCAACCGTCGAACGCGCTCTCGCCGATACGGGTCACGCCCTCGGGAATGACTATTTTGGTCAGCCCTGCGCGCATAAAAAACGCTTTTGCCTTTATGGCGGTAACCGGCATGCCGTTGTACGTTGCGGGAATATTTACCTTGGTATACTTGGTGACTTTACCCGCGGACGCCACCGAATATGACGCGCCGTCGGCGTTGAGCAGGAACACCATTCCCTCGGTCTCATGATCGAAATAATCGCAAACCGTACAAACGCCGTCTTGCAGCGTATGCGCCTGCTCCTCCTTATGCGCGTCGACATGTCCGCAAGTAGCGGCAATCCAATGGTTCTTTTCGTCGAATGCAAGTTTGTTGCCGAATGTATGCCCGGTTGCTTCGGTGTAGGTATCCTTCACCGATGCGCCGCACTCGCAAAAATGCTCGGTATACCCTTGCTCGGCGCAAGTAGGCTCTACCACAACGTCTCTTGTATAGCTGTGATCGTGCTGTGTCGGCTCTTCCTTTTTTTCACAAGCCGCAAACAGCGAACCGCAGATAATCAATGCCGTAAGCAAAGAAACCATTGTAAACAACTTCTTTCGCAAAGAACTTCTCGTTTTGTGCATAATGCATATCTCCTTAAATTTTTTTGTAAGTATCGTCTCTTCCTTTCCTCCACGCAAAGCGTGCGCTATCTCCGCATCTTCCTCGCAAATCTCCTTTGCTTTGTATTTGCTGCCGCTTGTCGGAAGTAAAAAAAAACGCGTCAAAATACAGCTGTATTTTGACGTCTATGTCATCTTGCGGAAAACCGTAGCAAATTCAAGAAAGATATTACAGGTATATTGTAATAAAGACAATATTACTATACGGGTATAGTATAACATCCCCCCCCCGCGATATGTCAAGCATTCTTCGGCACTTTTTTTGTACGCCCCCTCTTCTGCGTTTGCAATACGTCACGCCACATAAAAAAGCCCGTCGCGCACTTGCGACAGACTTTGTGTCGATGTTCCGTTCCGATAAAACGTTCGGCTTCTTTACACGGAATTATTGTATGGCACCGTTCTGTTGCTTTTTCCTGCGAAAAGCATAAACGGCTACGCACCCTATTCCGAGGCCCACGAGCGCCCCTGCCGCCGCAAGAGTACCGAGAAGTCCTATTTTGCGCCACGGGGTGTCGTAGGAAAGTACGACGGTATGTGCGCCGGCTTCTATGCGGATCGCCATAAGTCCCGCATCGGCGGCAAGCACGGGCGTAGGCACCCCGTCTACGGTAGCGCTCCAACCGCTTGCGTAGGCCAGCGGAATGCGCATATATCCTCCCTCCGATTCTATCTTGCCCTCTATGCGCGTAGAAGTAATCGTCGTATCGGTCAGGTGCGGACGGGCGGCGGCAAAAGCAACCTTGCGTAGCACCGCATCCATCGGCACGGTAAAAAACCGCAAATCGTGCACGCGCAATTTGCCGCCGCTTTTGGGCACGAACCGCACGCACTCGGCAGTCTCGTCCAATTTGAGCAGGAATTCGGTTTGTCCCGTATACATCTGCTCGCCGCGCGGCATGACACGCAGCGTGACCACCGCGCCGCCGCTATGCACTTCGAAGACCCCGCCGAATTCCTCGGGAATATCCACGGAAAAGCGCAGATATACTTCCTGCCCCGCAAAGTCGGGGTATCCGATCTCTTCCGTCTCGCGATACAACGTAAAGTCTTCGGTCGCAATCTCCTGCGCAGTGCCGAGCAAAGCCGCATCTATTTCCTCGTCGGTCCAATCCCGTCCGTCGTCTACAAGCACGGCATCGAGCGCCGCATACTGCCGTTCCTGCTCTTCGATACGCTCCCATGACAAAGGCGAAATGGTTTCCGTCTCGCCGTACACCGTACCGAAGCGAAGATATGCGTCGGTCTCGTATAACTCCTCCACTTCGCCGTGCGGCGCATACTGCGCCGGCACATAGGCG
>CAMUPJ010000204.1 GCA_947090725.1 uncultured Clostridia bacterium | reverse complement strand
GGAAACATATTTGTATTTACCGAAGCACCCCGTGTACACCAGCATACACACGGTAGCGAAAAACGCTGCCGAAAAATAGCGTACAAAATAGTCGCCTTTGGTGGATTTCATCCAATCGGCAACCCCTCGGCCACGGTACGACGAAAGCTGTAAAATCTGCATGATCTTACCGCCCATTACCGTAAGCATGAGAGCGCTGAGTGCGCCGAAGCAACAAATAAATGCATAAAACATAGTCTGATTATTCTCCCGATTGAGAAGTAAATACGCCTACGGCCGCATGAAATACGTCGCTACGCTCCGCATAGGCAAAATGTCCGGCATGTTCCATCATAATCAATCCGCTGTTCTTGATTCCTTTCTGCATCCGCCGCGCCATGTACGGCGGCGTATCGCGATCTTCTTTGCCCCAAAACAGCAACGTGGGCACATCGATCTTTTCCAACAGGCCGTCCAGATGCGTATTGACAATCCGCACGAAAACTTTTTGCATGGCCGGAGACAAAGCCGCATAATCGGCGCTTCCCGCGTTTTGCGGCGCCTTTCCTTTCCGCTTGGCACGCTTGTACCGCGCAATCGCCCACTTCTTTTTGAGCGACATCTTGGGTTTTAAGCCTGCGGCATCGGTCAGTACAAGCTTCGACGCCACTTTACGCGCGCCCAGTATGAGCGCCACGCGACCTCCGAAACTGTGCCCGATCAGAATCGGACGGCGCACACCCAGCGAATTGAGCACGTACTGCACACAATCGGCATATTCGTATACACCCCAGGTTTCGGGAGGAAAATCGCTTTGCCCGAATCCGGGAAAGTCGATGGCATACACCGCCTTTCCGCACCCAGTCAAATACTTATATACGCCGTCCATTGCCGCCGAGGACGCACCCCAGCCGTGTAACAACACAACGGCGTTTTGTCCGTCTCCGCTTCCTTTGTAAAAAACATCGGTACCGTTGTAGTCCATGTTTTTACTCCGTGTCTGTCGATTTGGGACGTCAAAGCTCCTTACGCATAATGTACGCATTACCGCTTTTGTAATAATTCTTACGCATGTGCGAAATCCGAAAACCGTGCGATGTATACAAGTTCAAAGCCGCTTCGTTATGCTCGCCCACTTCCAAAAAGATTTCACGCGCACCGTTTTCTATCGCGTGTTCGAGAAGTTTCTCCAATGCCATCGAGCCGTACCCTCTGCGACGCACCGTTTCGTCCACCACAATATTGTACACTTCGGCAGTATCCAATACCATTTTGAGTCCGCCGTATCCGAGAATTGTCTCGTGATCGCACAACAGATAGATTGTGCTGAGTTCGTCGGCAAGCGTCTGCCGCACTACCGCTTCCGACCAGGGGCATTCGATATACTTTTGCTCCAGCTCCGCAATGCGCGCAACGTCGCCTTCGCCGGCTTTTCGGATTTGTATCATTGCCTTTCTTTCTCCCGCAGATCCCGCTCGGCTTGCGACTCACGTATGTAAATCGGAAGCAGTTGCGTATAGCTGCCCGCCTGCGCATAACACGCCGCGGCGGCACGCAACAATGCATGACAGTTCTTCTCCGGCGCAAAAGCTTGCGGCAACAATGTCGCCATTCGCTCGTCTACGCACACTGCGCCGTGATACGCCGACGCCGTTGCAACCGCTTCTTGTTGCGAAACACATTTGCACGGCGCACACGCCCGACGATGCCCGTCGAACTCCGCTATATATGCGGTACCGTTGCTCCCGTCGGATACGCAAAGGATTTTCTCAAAGCCGTCCGCATTGGCATTATATGCCAGCATTTGCAAATAGTGAATTCCCAGCGCCGGTTTGCCCGTTGCGTAACAAAGCGCGCGTGCCGTGGAAATGCCGATACGGATACCCGTAAAAGAACCGGGGCCGGTAATGCACGCGACAAAATCCAAATCGGCAAGAGACAGCTTTGCCTGCGACAAAAGCGTATCTACGGCCGGCATAAGCGTCACCGATGCTTGGCGACTGTCTTCATTGCGAACATGCGTACCGTCTGCAAGGACAACTTCTACGGTCGGCCCTGCGGTATTAAGTGCCAAAAACCGCATTTCCGCTCACCCGAGAGAAATATGTTCGGCTTTCGATTTGCTGTATCGGTACAGAATCATCTTACTGCCGATCGCCGCAACAAATTCCGCGCCCGTCGCCGCCGCAGTCCGTTCTCCCGCTTCCCGCGGCGTATACGGCGCCGTTTTGAGCACCGTAATTTTGATCAGTTCCCGTGCCGTGAGCGCTTTGTCCACGCTTTCGACAAATCCGTCGCCGATGCCGTCTTTCCCCAGCTGAAAGACCGTTTCCATCGAAGAAGCGGCACTGCGCAAAGCGGCTCTCTGTTTACTCGTCAGCAATTTCTATCAACCTCGTTTCATCGTTATTATACGTAATGCACACCGTCTTTGTGGAAAAACCGCGCAACGCATCGGTAATATTCTGCGCCCATTCGATCACGCAGACGCCGTCTTTTGCGCCGAAATATTCGCAGATTCCCGTCTCCTGCGCTTCCGCCGCCCCGGACAAACGGTACGCATCGTAGTGGTACAGCCGAAGCCGCCCTTCGTAGGCATTCATCAGCGTAAACGTGGGACTGACAATCGTATCGGATATTTCCAAACCGCGGGCAAGTCCTTTGGTAAACACCGTCTTACCGGCACCCAACTCGCCGGAC
>CAMUPJ010000203.1 GCA_947090725.1 uncultured Clostridia bacterium | reverse complement strand
GATCTGAGTAAGATTACGCATATTACCGATTATCTTACGAATAAATTGGAACCCCGCAGCGCCGAAGGGCTCTCGATGGTGATTTTCGACTGGGCTTCCGAGCAGTATGATTTACAGTTCGAGCCGATCACATATCTTGATTTTTTGATCCGTACGTACAATTAAAGCGGGCGAAGGTCCGCAAATTGCGAGGGGAGGGAGTATGGAGTACCGCATTCTCGGTGCATTGAAGCAATATAAAAGTTTGCATCCCGTGCGCTTTCATATGCCGGGGCATCAGGCAAACCGCAAAATATTTCCCGCGTTTAAAGACGCGGCGCTGGATATTACCGAATTATCCGTATCCGATTGTCTGGAAGATCCGGAAGGAGTCATCGCCGAGGCGCAGAACGACATCGCGGAAATTCTGGGCGCGCGCAAAAGTTATATCGTAACCGACGGTTCTTCCGCGGCCGTAATGGCGATGCTGTACGCCGCGCGCGGCTTCGGTTCGAAATTGCTGATCCGCCGCAGTTCGCATAAGAGTATTTACAATGCGTGCGGGTTATTGGGAATCGAACCTTCGATTTTGCGTTGCAACGAACTTAACGGCGTTTTGTTGCCGCCCGCGCCCATTGTGGTTGAAGAAGCGTTTCAGAAGGATAGCGAGGTGTGCGGCATTCTGCTCACTTCGCCCGATTATTACGGCAACATTGCCGAATACGAGAAAATTCGGAAGATATGCCATCAGTACAATAAACTGTTTATGGTTGACGGCGCGCACGGCGCTTATCTTCGATTCGATGCCGACAATAACTCCGAGGCGGTGCGCGCGGCGTACGCCGGCGATTTTGCGGATATCTGGGTAGACGGTTCGCATAAAACGATGCCCACCCTCACGCAAGGCGCCCTGTTGAACGTGAACGACGAACGTCTGATTCCCCGCGTAGAAGAGGGATTGGGCGTGTTTCGCACGACAAGCCCGTCCTATCCGATTATGGCCTCCGTCGAGTACGGCGTCAAATATATGGCGACCTACGGTGCAAAACTGATTGATACCATCAAGCGCGAACTGATGCTGATGCAGACCCGTCTCGCCAAGCGGGGCATACAATTTTATCCCGCTTCGTCCACATTGCAGTTCGCCGTCGATTTCGGCGGAATGGGTATATCGCCCTATCTCGCACAGGAGATTTTGGAAAAACGCAAAATTTTCTGTGAAATGAACGACGGTCGTTATCTCGTGTTTTATCTGACGGCGGCAACGCCGATTTCCCGCCTTCGCAAACTCGAAAGCGCTCTGCGTCGGATCGCGCGGGAAAAGTCGTTGAAAAACACGTACGAAGAAAAACCGATCTATACCTGCGGCGTTAAAAAGTTCAGTTATCTTACGGCGCTCACGTTCGATACGCAGGAAGTTCCGCTCGAAAAGGCGGTGGGTAAAGTGTGCGCCCGCAATCTGGGCGTTACGCCGCCCTGTTTTCCGTTGGTGATCGCGGGCGAGGTAATCGGCAAAGACGCCGTGGAAACGCTTTCGCGCGCAAAAAATACGTTCGGCGTGCATAACGGCACGGTCAGCGTAATTCGGGTCGGCGGTAAAGTATGAGAGGAAAGTTCATTGCTTTCGAAGGATGCGAGGGGTGCGGTAAATCCACGCAGATGCGCCTGCTCGGCGAAGTTTTACAAGAGCGCGGCATACCGCATATTGTTACGCGCGAACCGGGCGGCGGCGAAATTTCCGAAGAAATTCGCAAAATAATTTTAAACGGTAAATTTACGCAGATGAGCGACGAGTGCGAGGCGCTTTTATATGCCGCGGCGCGCGCGCAACATCTGCGGGATACGATCGAACCGGCGCTCGCGCGCGGCGATCTCGTATTGTGCGATCGTTATATTTTTTCATCCTATGCGTATCAGGGCTACGGTCGCGGGCTTTCGCTGGACTTTCTGGAAAAGATCAACGAGTTTGCCGCGCGCCGATATATGCCCGATCTGACTTTGTTTTTGAATCTTGCGCCCGCGAACGCGTTTATGCGCAAACACGGCGCGGACGAAAACGATCGGATGGAGCAGGCCGGCGCGCAATTTCACGGCCGCGTTTACGAAGGTTATCTGCAACTTTTGCGCAAGTATCCGAACTATATAGAGGCGGTAGACTGTCGCGGCAATAAATACCAGACGTCGCAAAATATCGTGCGCCTTCTGACGGAGCGCGGTTTGATTCGGTAGAGGATAAAAAATTGAATTTGTTTTATAAGAGCAAACCCTATCAGATCGTATCGGGCGACGCGCGTGCGAATCATCTGTCGCACGCCTATCTTCTCGTCTGTTCGGACGGGGCGAACGCGCGTACTTTTTTAAAGGAACTGGCCAAACTTATTCTGGGCGGGAGCGAGCGGAACGAACGTCTGATCGAGCGGGAGCAACTTGCCGATCTTACGGTAATTCCTACCGAAGCGGGCGCGAAAATCGCCGTGGCGGACGTAAAGTCGCTCGCCGAGGATGCGTATATCAAGCCGATCGAGTCAGATCGGAAACTGTATCTGATCGACGGTTTACACAATGCCAACGCGCAGGCGCAGAACAAACTTTTGAAAATTCTGGAAGAACCGCCCGCAAACGTATATTTCCTTTTGGGCTCGGAGAATGCGTACGCAGTGCTTCCCACGGTTCTCTCGCGGGTCAAACGGTTGGATTTTCACGGTTTTTCCGAGCGGGATATTACCGCCTATCTGCG
>CAMUPJ010000202.1 GCA_947090725.1 uncultured Clostridia bacterium | reverse complement strand
AATAAACATTGTGCCATTACAATAGAACGATAGATTAAAGAGTTTTTCAAGTTGAAATTTATTCGTTTGCGTTTGTTGGGATCATTGAAATTCTTTATAAATGCCACTAAAGGGAAGGCTACGGCAATCACTACGGCAACGATATAAAACCATTTGTCGGAACTGCGACCTGCATGCAATACTAAATTGACAAATGCTGCGGTAAACAAAATTTCCAACATCATGATGCCGAATAACAATGCGTAGTGTACCAACATGAGCTTATTGGAGTAATAGTAATAGGTGTTCGTATACTCTTTTGCGCTTTCGTTACTATGCGTCCGTATGACTACGTTATCGCCCATATCCCGTACTTCGCCGGCCAAGTTATTCAGTTTGCGATTGACTTCCGCATCGTCCGTATAGGTCGCCATCTGCTCTTCTTCCGATGCATACTCTTCTTCCGACACATACTCTTCTTCGGATAGATCGGCAGGGGCAGCCGCTTCGTATGTATCCTCTGCGGGCGGTTCTTCTTCTGCGGGAGGAGAAGCGTATTGTTGCGGCGGAGGGGGAGCGGGAGCACGCGCTACAAAGCTGGAATTCAGAAAGTCGCCCAAAATATTTCGGTATTCTCTTTCGATAATAGCATTTTCCGGACGAGGCGCTACCGTTGCGGTATGATAATTCAAAAAGGTATTTGCAGGCGAGGGCGCAGAAGGCGTTTCGTATACAGGGGGCTGTTCTTCGAGCGTCTCCTGTGTTTGCGGCGAAACATTGTCCTGTGATTCTTCCGAGGGAAGTTTGGGCTCCGGTTCCTCGTAAAAGTCGCGGAAATAAGAATCGGACGAGACAACGGCGTCGGTCGCATGATCGGCTATATATTTTTCCGAAATCAACTTTTCGGTATAACTCGCATCCGTCTCTGTTTTTTGGCGGAATAGCTCATTCATAATGGCCGTAGTGTCGGAAAATACAATCGGTTGCTGTTCGGCTTGTCGGGAATCCGTTTCGGTTGTAGTGGCTGCTACGGCTTCCTCTGCCGCAGTTTCCGTATTCGTATTCGATTCCGCAGTAGTATCATATGCTACGGTATCCGATGTTTCGATGCTTTCGGTTGATTCGTTTTCTTCCGATAGATATTCGGCGTCTTCTTCTATTTCACTTTCCGAGATTACTTCATTCTCCATCGGGGTATAGGAGGAAGACAAATTGTTCAGATCCACCTCTTTATCGGAAATCAATTTGTCGATTACCGTGCGGGAGTATTCCCATTCGCTTTGATTTTTAATGAAAAGCTCCCGTCCCAAATCGGTCAACGTAAAATACTTCCGTCGTCCGCCGTTGGACTTTGCGCCCCAATAAGAGCGAATAAATCCTTGAATTTCCAATCGCTTTAAGCAACTATACAGCGTCGGTTGCTTAAGCTTATACTGACCGCTGCTTTTTTGCTCGATTTCGCGAACGATGTCGTATCCGTAACGATCGCCGTCAAAAAGAGCTTTAAGAATGATAGTATTGATATGACCGCGTATCAGATCGCTTTGTATCGTATTTTCCATATATACTCCGAAAAAATTCTCATTGAACTTTTGCAAATATGTCTAACCATATTGTAAGCTTTTTTCGATCTTTTGTCAATAGGAATACTATTTTAGACATAGCAATTTTTCAAAATAATGCGAAAATATTTGCAAGAATTTTGTCGATACGATATAATGTCATCGGAGGGCGTATGGGAGAGTATTTGCATCATGTACAAAAAGTAATTACATCCGTGGACGAGTTCGATTTTATGGAGCGCCTTAAGCCCAGTGCTATCATGGAATACTTTCAAGACCTTGCGACGGTGCATGCAACGGAAATCGGTATCGGCTATGAAGAGATGAAAGAGAAAAATTTGTGCTGGGTACTTAACCGATTGACGGCGGTAGTGGACCGATCTCCGCGTCTCGGTGAGGAAATTTGTATCGAAACGTTTCCGCACAGACCGAATCTCGTGGACGCAATACGGGATTATTACGTTACCGATACGGACGGCAAAGTTTTGATTCGAGGCACTTCGCGTTGGTGTGTGTTGGACATGCAGAGTAAGGCAATCCGCAGATGTGCTCCGTTATTTTCCTATGACGATTCCGTATATCGTCCCGATTCGGCGGTAGAGAACGGCAATCCACAGCTCCCGGAATTGGAGACTGTGCCGGGGGACAGTACAAGCTATAACGACTCCGTCAAAATAACCGATTTGGACCGTAACGGGCATGTAAATAACGCACGTTATGCGGATATTGTAGTGAACAGTTGCGATTATTCGTTTTACTCGTCCCATCAGATACATGCATTTGACTTCAATTTCTTGTCCGAGATGAAAATGGGAAATACATATTGTGTGAGGGCTAAAACGGACCGGAATGTATCGTATTTCGAAGCTACGGGAAATACGCGGGTAAATCCTGTTTTTCGTGCGAGAATCATGTGGAAATGATAGACTACACTTTGATACGCGCAAAACGTCGCAGTATCACAATTTGCATTAAAGCAGGCGCCGTCGTAGTAAAAGCACCGCTTAAAACGGATATGGGGATTATAGAAACTTTTATCGCCAGCAAATCGTCGTGGATTCGTAAAAAATTACGGGAAAGCGAACGTCGAATGGAGAATTTGGCAGATGTATTGCGGCGAGAAAACTTTTTATATTTGGGAGAGCGATTGTATCCTTATCCGTCGGAAAGTCGGAGTTTTTCCATTCGTGAAAACAGGCTGTTCATTCCGAAAAAATATTTTAC
>CAMUPJ010000201.1 GCA_947090725.1 uncultured Clostridia bacterium | reverse complement strand
GGTTCCGTTCGTTTGCAAGACGGTGCGGAGGCGGAAGACACCTGTCGTGTGGGGATTGCGCTTGTCAAAAATGACGATGTAAGCCAAACCACGTGGCTTTTGCCGATGCAAACGCTTACCGGCGCGGACAGTGCGATCGATCTTTCGGGTATCGAAAGTGCGGACGTAGCTGTCAACGACGTGCTCTTGTACGTGGCAGGCAAGGGCGACAACACGAAAGGCGTCGTGTTCGACGCGGAAATCGAATACAAGTCGGTCACGGCGTCGCAGGTGCCTTCCAAGCACATGACGGCAAATCCTGTGGCTGTAGAGGGGAACTTAAGTTACGATGCCGCAGGCAATGCGATGACCGATGCCCATAACGTCTTTAAGACGGCAATGGCAACCAACAATGCCGGAAACGAGTCGCTCTTGTACGTATATCAGGCAACCGGCACGTACGATCTTCGCCGGATGGATTTTGCCGGCTGGGCGGAACCGGGATTTTGGTACACTATGCCCAACGCTTTCAACAGTGTGGGAGCGGTTTGGCAAAACAAATTCTACAGCAATCCGCCTGCGTTCGGATATTCCGGCTTTCTGTTTACGGCGCCTGCCGCCGGCACGTTGTCGATCGGCGGCGCTTATGCGCGCAGTTCTACGGCGGAAGCGGGAGACGATGGTGCAAGTATCGGACAGGCGGGCGAATACGCACGTTGGAACCTGTATCGTGTGAGCGGCACGACGTTTACCGAGCTTTGCGGAGATGCCGTACCCGTAAACAGCATGAAGGGATTCGCCGAAGTGAGCGGCACGCAAAATATCGACGTGGCGGCCGGGGAGCGCATCTTCTTGCGTTACGACTGTTCGGCGGCGTGGAAAGTCGCCTGCCTTACGCCTTCTTTCCAATTCGTTGCCACACCCGTCGATGAGTTCGGCGGCTGGGAAGTGAGCGGCGATATTACCGAAGCGGAATACGCTTTGGCTTGCTCGCCCACGCAGGGCGTCCACCACTGGTACAATGCTTACGGCAGTATCAACGAATATTATCTTATGGAACACGGAGACAACGGTTACGTGGGCAGCGACGCGTTCTCTACCGTGGGGATCGACGGCAACGTATTTACCGCTTCGGCTTCGAGCGCCGTGATGAAGGCATACAAGACAGTGGGAAGCGGTACGGCGGTATTTACCGGCAATGCGACGGTCAATCAATTCCTCGACGACGGTACCGAGCTTGCGATTTACAAGCGCGCATACGCCGACGGCGGTTGGGGCGAGCCGGAGCTTCTTGTCGAAGAAAGCATGTCCAACGCCAAGATGTATGCGGAATTTCAAGAGAACGTGGAAGTGCACAACGGCGACGTGCTGATAGCCGTCATTCGTTATTTGGGCGAGCAGGGCGATAGTTTCATGACGAGCGTGACCTGCAACTTGCACGTGGCGCTTACCGTAGAACAAGAGGGAACCGAAGTGGACGGTATCGGCGAGAGCGTGCAGACGCTCAGCTCCGACGTTTACTTTACCGAGCAGGGCAAAAACGGCTGGTTCTATGCGTACGGCACGCCCGACAATTATGTGCTGATGGAATACGGATTCGGCATCGTCAATTATGCGCGTTGGAGCGGTCCGGAATGGAACAACGCGGTGGAATCGGGCAAACAGCTTCCCAGCGCGTACAGCGGTGCGCTTTGCATCTACGTTGCCGACCGTGCGGGAACGTTTGTGGCGAAAGGCGCCGCAACGCTTCTGAAGACCGACGGCGAAGAGGGCGTGACGGCGGCTGTCTATCATAACGGCGAGAGCGTGTGGACACACGACTACGCCGCCGACGAGACGGATGCGCAAATGCTCGATTTGTCGCTCGACGTGCAAAAAGGCGACGTGATCCAATTCTATGTGATCAATAAGACGGGACTTACGGTCGCATATGCTACCGAGTTCAGCTTCAATTTCGCGTATGCGCTTCGCTCGACTTCGGAAGACGTTGCCGCGCCCGAGACGCTTGCGAGCTATCTTTCCGCAAAGGGAAGCTATGCCGAATACATCGGTATTGCGGGCAATACCGAAAAGCAGGATCCCGTAACCATCGGAACGGGAAGCGACGATTCGGGCAATAAGAAATGCGGGTCCGAATTATCGACGGATATTCTGCCCATAGCGGCAGTGTTGTTGCTGGTAGCGGGAGCGACCGCAGTCATACGTGTACGTGTAAACGGGAGGAAAAAAGATGAATAAGCATTTTCGATCGATTTTAGCCTGCGTACTTATGTTGGTAATGTTCGCTTGCGTAGGGTGCGGCGACAGAAAAGGCGGAAGCGGAACTACACCGACCGATGCGAGCGGCACTTACAATACGCGTACCGATTATTCCGGAATACAGGGGTACCGCAACTGGTATTATCTCACGGCGCGCGACTCGCTCGACGATGCGGAATATATGATTTGGGACGAGGAGATGTGCACTTGGCGCATGAACGACGTCAATTGCCTCATAGAGCCGAATATCGTACACCCCGGACAACTCGATCAGGTGATCCGCGCTTGGCGTGCGCCGTGCAAGGGTACCGTAACGTACACCTCGGTAATTCAGCGCCGCCCCGTCAGTCGGAACGGTATCGGGCAGGACGGATGTTACGCCTTTATCGCGCTGGACGACAAAACTTATTTGGATGAGAAGATCATCGGGCCGGTGGATATTTCGATCTACAACATGGACGGCGAGACGACGGTCAAAGAGGGAGACAAGATTTATTTCGTGCTCAATTGTAACGGAAACTATACTTTTGACC
>CAMUPJ010000200.1 GCA_947090725.1 uncultured Clostridia bacterium | reverse complement strand
ATTTAGGCACAACCAAAGTAATTGTCGAAGATGCCGTAGTGGAAGGAGAACTTACTTCTCAAACCGAGAGTCGCGCCATTCACTATTTCGAACTCACCGACGGCGCACTGCAATACTTCGATAAAAATTTTGCGGAAGAACTTCAGGAGGGCGCCGATCAGCAAACCGCCTATGTAACTGCGGTAAACAAAATGCAATCGGAATACTATCCTTCCGTTCTACGGGAGCTCGGTTATGAAGTCGACTCGGTAGAGGGGCAAGAAGTAAAGGGCATTCTCTTCTACGGACTCAATCCTCCCGCAACCGATGCTTCGGGTACCCCCATAGGGAAAAATCAATTTGACGACTTTTTTGATTTCGAAACACTCGGCGTGCAAAAGCCCGATTATATGCCGATTTTGGCAAACATCGTAACCGCCCCCGAACAACATGCTACTATGCGTAGCGAATACGCCATGACTCAAGCAAGCATTTTCCTTGCCGGCAACATGGTAAAAGAAGAAAACGTAAATCTCACTTTGGCACAACTGGCGCAATATAACATTTCATTGGAAAAATTTCACGACTTCGGATTCGACGATTTTGCTTTCGTACATAAACTCGCAGAAAATACAATCGTGGATTACCGCGCGAATCTTGCGTATCGTCTCGCCAATAACACCGAAGGCAAACCCGAACAAGAGATCAAGTCGGAACTGGCCGGCGAACTTTCGCAAGGACTTCTTGCTATGTTACCCGACGAAGTGTCCGATGCGCTCAAAGAAATCGGCGCCGCCGACTTATACGGCACACTGGTAGGTTCCATATTCTTCAAAATGGCAGGTTTGCTTCTTCCCATCATCTATATGATTATGACCGCAAACGCATTGGTAGCCGGGCAGGTAGACAGCGGATCGATGGCATACGTACTTTCGACGGGAACAAAACGCAAAGAAGTTACCTTTACGCAGGCAATCTATCTTATCGGCTCGCTCTTTTGCATGTTCGTACTTACCGCAATTATGAGTTTGATTTGCTTTGCGATTGTGAACGTGAATACCGGACTTTCCTACGGCAAACTGCTTCTCATCAATCTGGGCGCATTCTTCGTAATGTTTGCCATGAGCGGAATTTGCTTTCTGGCATCCTGTATCTTCAATCGCAGCAAGCATTCCATGGCGCTTGGGGGAGGTCTGAATATGTTCTTCCTCGTTGCCACTATGCTCGGATTGTTCGGCTCTCCCGTTTTGCCTTCGATCATCCGCATGAAAGCGCTCGACGCATTCAATTACGTAAGCCTGATTTCGCTCTTCGACGTTGTTTCCATTCTCGAGGGCACACTGACTTTCGTATGGAAATGGGCAATTTTGGTGGTGATCGGTATTGTGTGCTACGTCGCGGGAAGTCTGCGCTTCCGAAAAAAAGACCTGCCGTTGTGAGTAGTCGAAATCTATGTGAAAAATGCAAAATATGCTCAAAAACATATTGACTTTCCTATAAAAATATGCGACAATGTCACTCGGGCAATTTGTAACTATATTCTATTAGGAAAATATAGGATCGAGGAGAAATACTTATGAGGGATATCAAAGGCGAAAAACGCGACCGGAGAATTGTCAAAACAAAGCGATCCATTCGGAATGCTTTTATTAAGTTGTTGTCGGAAAAAGATTTTAATGAGATCACCATCAAAGATATTGCCGACGAAGCAGATGTAGACCGTAAAACTCTATATAATCATTACAGCGGTATTTACGAAATTCGCGAAGAATTGTAAAACGATTTGGCAGAGCTTCTGGAGAAATCCGTCACTGAATTGGATTTCGAAACCAATTTGCAAAACCCGTTGCATCTCTTTGAAATTATGACCGATATTCTGAATACGAATCTCGATTTATGCGGCTATCTGATGAAGATCAATGCACATTCTCATATCGTTCATAAAATCGACAATGTCCTCAAAAACAAAGTTGAAGAAGCCATGCAACGGTGCAACGTATTGGCCGATCCGAAAAATATCCGTCTGTGCACTGATTTCGTTACTTCCGGCGTATTGACTGTCTATCAGAATTGGTTTAACTCCGATCGCAGTCAACCGCTACAGGAAGTCTCCTACAATGTGGGGCGCCTGGTGTTCTACGGATTGAAAGACTTTATCAATCCGCAGTATTTGAACAAACTACAATTCTGATATAACACAATTCTTGCAAATACGGTAGAGCAATGCTCTGCCGTATTTTTATATCTACACCATTTTATAGCCGAATAATTCTTCATCCCTGCGTAAATAGTAGCGGGGCAGAACATTGCGGCCTAACCCGAAAACGCTTGACATTGCAACTGGCGATACCACCGAACTTTCATTGATTGATAAGCGACATACCGATAAATCGGCGTTTTCAAACAGTAAAATCAAGCAAGATACTGTGAACGCCTTACTCGGTAAATATTCCACGTTATCGCTCTTTCAGAACGGCGACGAAAATTTTGATTATATAGCCGTGCAACCGTATTCCGCCGCTCTTGAAACACAACCGTTTCGCTCGTCAATGCAAGCCGATTTAGGCGTTACCGCGCCTGTTCAAATGATGTAGCGGTTGGGTTATGTGGCGAATACGGCGCGAACTGCGAACTGCGGCGCAACCTTACCGACTATATAGAGGTTGTAGGATAGTTTACGAGCACAGACAACAAAAATAGTTGCCGCAATCATACGATGATTTTCGTCCAAAAAAATAACGTAAGTCAAACTCTGTTCAACTTACGCTATAGGTGCCTAAAACTACCTATTTTAATACAAAGCGCATACCCTTATAAAAACCTGCATA
>CAMUPJ010000199.1 GCA_947090725.1 uncultured Clostridia bacterium | reverse complement strand
TAAAAAAATCGATGCCATCTCCGAAGTGGACAAAGTATTCCGGAGCACCTCATTATGATGAAAATTCATTCTCTTACCGTCGGGCCTCTTGCCGAAAACGCATATATTGTAGAAGACGAAACGCAAGTGATCGTAGTGGATCCGGGCGCCGAGTATGAAAAAATCATTGCGCAATTTCACGGAAAACCTTGTACACACGTGCTACTTACACATGCGCATTTCGATCATATCGGCGCCGCCGCGCAATTGCAAAAGAACGGCGCAAAAATTATTCTGCATGCGGAGGATGAAAAACTTCTGAAAGGGGACGGGAACCTATCGTCTCTGTTCGGGGAGACTCTGTGTTTGTTCACGCCCGATATTCTGTTAAACGGAACGGAAAAGCTGTCTATAGGCTCTCTCGAAATTTCGGTGCTTGCCACACCCGGCCATACCGACGGCAGTGTTTGCTATGTGTTGGGCGATACGATCTTCAGCGGAGATACGCTGTTTTATCTGTCGGCAGGACGCACCGATTTTCCTTCGGGCAATTCGCAAAAACTTAAAAATTCCCTAAAAAACGTCCTGTTTGCGCTGGCGGGGGAATACCGTATACTTCCCGGGCATGACCGACCGACGTTGCTGTCTTTTGAAAAGAACAATAATCCATATGCTTGAATTCATTACCAACCGCGGAGACATCCGAAGCGAATTGTACGAGTTGATTCGCTGTTTTGTGTCCGACACGGAAGAACCCAAGCAAATCAATTTTACATATATCCGGAATGACGATATTATCCTTTACGTTGCCGTCAATGAAAAAGGGTATAGGTATACGTATGCCACAAGTGCTTTCGGCGATAAAACCGAATATACCCGTTACGATCTCTATATAAACAAGCATGGCCTGTATCGAGCGCTGTCGGAATATTTCGGAAGACATTTACCTTGGGGAAGCCTGACGGGAATCCGCCCTACACGACTGGCTTCCCGTCTCGTAAAAACCGGCGTCCCTATGCAAAACGTAGCGTCGCACTTAGCGTCGGCATATCTTGTGTCGCCTGAAAAAGCGCAGATTACGGCGGAAATTTTGCGCACGCAATCACAACACATTGAAGACCGTCTGTCTGTGGCAAGCGGCGCAGTTTCCGTCCCGCAGAAAGAGTTGGTGAATTTATATATTCATATCCCGTTTTGTCCCACACGTTGCGATTACTGTTCGTTTGTCTCGCAGGGCATCGAAAAGCAACGTTGGCTCTTATCACCGTATGCGGACGCGCTCGTACGGGAAATCCGTTTTACCAAAGCGCTCATCGAAAAACAGGGAAAACGTATTTTTTCGATTTATATCGGTGGCGGTACGCCCACAGTATTGGATGCGCCGCTTTTGCAAAAAATCCTGTCTGCGGCCTATGAACCGAATGTGGAGTATACTTGCGAAGCGGGAAGACCGGATACGATCGACGAAGAAAAATTGCAGGTTATAAACTCCTGCGGCGTCAACAGAATCAGCATCAATCCGCAAACTTTACACGATGCCACGCTGCTTGCGATCGGACGCAAACACACGGCGGCACAATTTTTTCAAGCATACGCATCCGCCGCGCAATACGGTTTTGTCAAAAATGTGGATCTGATTGCCGGATTGGAAAACGAAACGCCGGCCGATTTCCGGTATTCGCTGGATCGCATTACGGAATTGCAACCCGAAAATATTACCGTGCATACGTTATGCCGTAAGCGCGGCTCGCAAAACGCACTGGAAGAAAAGAAAAGCAACGAATATACCGAAGAGATGGTAGATTATTCTGTTCGCGCACTCAAACACAACGGTTATACACCGTATTATTTGTATCGTCAAAAACAAATGACGGCAAATCTGGAAAATATCGGCTGGTGCAAATCGGGTTTTCTGTGCGTGAATAACGTAACCGTCATGGAAGAACTCTTGCCGGTATATGCGTGCGGCGCAGGCGCGATCAGTAAGCTGATACCCGACGACGGTCGCATTGTGCGTTTGGCCAATCCCAAAGACATCTTGCTGTATCTCGATCAATTTGACGAAAGAATGAAGAAAAAAGAATTATTTTATAAAAATCAGTTTACATTGATTTCCTGATATGGTATACTATTTCAGTACCTTGATTCTAAGAGTCGTGCGCTCTCCACGCACTTACACTCAGTTTCGAGGCGAATCAAAATATCACGGAGGTATAAAGAATGGACAAGGAGACCAAGGCGGAAATCATCGCCAAATTTGCAACGCATGAGGGAGATACGGGTAGTCCCGAAGTACAGGTGGCACTGCTTACGCATCGTATCAACCATCTGACCGAACACCTCAAAGTGCATCATAACGATCACCATTCGCGACGCGGATTGTTGCAGATGGTCGGTTCCAGAAGAAGTCTTTTGAACTATCTCAAAAAGCTTGATATCGAAAGATACAGAGCGCTTCTTGCTAAGCTGGAACTCAGAAAGTAATACGTTGATACGGCAAGAGTCGACCGCGCGTTGACTCTCGCTTTTTAGTTACGCCTTTACCGAAGGCGTAACGTGGGAGAATCAGGAAAAGGAGAATACGGTAAAATGAGTAAAGAAGCACAAATTTTCAAGACGGAAATCGGTGGCCGAGAGGTCACGGTGGAAATCGGTAAGTATTGCGGACTAAGCAACGGTTCGTGTATCATCCGTTGCGGCGATACCGTCGTAATGACCAACGTAACAATGGCGGAAACCCCGCGCCCCGGTATGGATTTCTTTCCTTTGGGCGTTGACTTCGAGGAAAAAATGTATGCCGTAGGGAAAATTCCCGGCGGATTCAAAAAGCGGGA
>CAMUPJ010000198.1 GCA_947090725.1 uncultured Clostridia bacterium | reverse complement strand
GAGCAACTAAGGAAATACTATGTTTCAGTTTGTGAAAGAAATTATAACCCCTGCGCAAGTCGCAGAGCAGATTCCGTTCGGTTCCGCGTTGCAAAAAACCAAGAATAAGCGGGATGAAACGATCCGGAATATATTCACGGGTGCGGATAAGCGTTTGTTATTTATCGTGGGACCTTGTTCGGCCGATAACGAAGATGCGGTATGCGATTATGTAGTGCGTCTTGCCAAAGTGGCCGAGCGCGTAAAAGATAAAATATTTATTATTCCGCGCGTATATACAAATAAACCGCGCACAAGAGGCGAAGGCTATAAGGGAATGCTGCACAATCCCGATCCCAACAAAGGAACGGATATTCAGGCGGGCATTTTACATTTGCGCCATATGCATGTGCGTGTTGTATCGGAAAGCGGTCTGACGGCGGCCGACGAGATGTTATATCCCGAAAATTACGCTTACCTTGCGGATATTTTGTCATACGTTGCCGTGGGCGCCCGCTCGGCGGAGAACCAGCAACATCGTTTGGTGGCGAGCGGCATAGACGTTCCCGTCGGCATCAAGAATCCGATGAACGGCAGTATGTCGGTGCTGATGAATTCCATTTATGCGGCTCAGATCGAAAACGAATTCCAATATCATTCGCACCAGGTGAAAACATCCGGAAATCCCGTAGCACATGCCGTATTGCGTGGCAACGTGGATATTTTCGGGCATTCGCATCCGAACTATCATTACGAAGATTTGATACTGTTGCGTGAATTGTATCTCCGACAAAATTTGAAAAATCCGTCGGTGATTGTGGATACCAATCACAGTAACAGCGGAAAAAATCCGTATGAACAGGTGCGCATTGCCAAAGAAGTGATTTCCTGTCGCAACGGCAGTGCGGAACTGCGCGATTTTGTAAAAGGCTTTTTGGTAGAAAGCTATTTGGAAGACGGGAATCAGCCGCCGGACGGAACGGTATACGGAAAATCGATTACCGACGGGTGTCTGGGATGGGAGAAGACGGAACGGTTGATTTACGACGTAGCCGATAGAATATAAGGATTCGGAGAAATGGTTTTCGCTTTCGGATTGTGATTTTTGGGGGCATTATGGCGGACACAAACAGGAAAAGAATCGGTTTGGTGCTCGGTAGCGGCGGATCGCGCGGTTTTTGTCATATCGGTGTATTGCAAGTGCTGGAAGAGAATCATATTCCTATTGATTTTGTATCCGGTTGTTCTATGGGCGCCATAGTGGGTGGTTGCTATTGTGCCGGGGTACCGCTTGCGCGTTTGTACGAACTGTCCTGCAAGATTACACAGCGTGTTGTAATGGACATCAATATTTCCAAGAAGAATTTCGGTCTCGTGAAAGGTCGCCGTGCCGTCAACGTGATCAAACCGCTTATCGGAGATAAAACAATCGAAGAATGCAGTATACCGTTTCGTGCAACGGCTACCGATATTTGCAGCGGCACGCTAAAAGTTTTCGATAAAGGAAAATTGATGGATGCCTTGCGCGCCAGCATGTCTATTCCCGTGGCTTTTCATGCCGTGGAAACGCGCAAAGAGATATTGGTGGACGGGGGCGTAATGGAAAGCGTCCCCATTGACTGTTGTAAGGCAATGGGGGCGGACGTGATTATCGCGGTGGATGCGATGGGCGGAGAGCCTTGCGCGAATTACCATCCGACGGGACTGTTGGATGTTTTGGAACGCAGTTATTTATTGATGAATTGGGTGAATTGTCGTGAAAATCTGAAAAAAGCGAACGTGGTAATTGCACCCGACCAAGGGAACCGCTCCACATTTCGCTTCAAAGACAATGAATATTCGATTGCGTGCGGGCGCATTGCCGCACAAGAATCGTTACCTCGGATTTTGGAAGCGATTTCTCGGTAATCCCGTTCAAATTACCGATAACTTCGAGTCCGAGAAATCGTTGCCGTCGCGTCCCGTAATCAGGGCATAAATGCTTCCGGCGAGATTGTCGATCTCGGCTATGGCAGTTGTTTGCGGAGTCGCGTGGAAATCGATATTGCGTATCGCGATGCCCGGTAAACTTTTCAGTAAATCTTTGCGGCTCTTTCTGATTCCGATTACTTTACCGTATGCACCTTGTGCGGCGGTAATTTTTTCTTTTGTAATTCCCAATAGTGTTTGCAGGCAGATTCGTTTGAGACGACTCATGGTGTAGCGTTTGTTTTTGCATTCGGAAAGAATCGTATCCAAAGAAGCATACCGACGGGCAAACTTTTTCAGTCGCACATCGATTCCTTCGGCGGTATCGTACGCTTGGCCGACATCACGGGTGCGCAAGGCATGCACCATAAGCGCATTGTAGGCTTCCTGTCGGATAGGAAAATGCCGATACGCATCGGAAAAAAGTTCAAAGCAGTTTTGGGGGATATACGGACGCAGGTCTTCATACCGTTTCTCACACAAGAGTGCACGTGCCGCCGTTGCCGAAATATAGTCGCCCGATGTTGCGGTGTCGTTATATCCGTTGCCGCGTCGTACGATAAAAATGGGTTCAATCGGCAATGCGTGCAACTCGATTGCTTTCAGATATTCGATCGCGAGGATGTTATTGGGGCGATGCAAAATTTCCGCGCACGCTGCTGGCGCTATAAAATCTTGCGCCGCAAGAGCGGTTGCGTTGGCTGTGGCGGTTGCGTAAGAAAGGCCGGCATCCAGTCCTTCGCGAAGTTTTTTCGCATATGCGGGGGGATTTTGCAGTTGTATGTGTGACAAAGTTTGCAGGATTTCACCGCTGTCCTCCACGCCCATGGCAAGATACCGAAGCGACGGTATGCGGGACAGAATCTGCA
>CAMUPJ010000197.1 GCA_947090725.1 uncultured Clostridia bacterium | reverse complement strand
ATATGACGCAAGGCTCGACGGCTTGGACGGAATGGGTGTCGCTCGGTTATATCGAAAATCTCGAATCGGTATACGAAGCCGAAGTGAACACTTCTTCAGGCAAACGCAAGGTCAAAGATTTTATGGATGCGGACGTTGTGAAAAAGAATTATTCGCAACGTATTTACGGGCAAGGCTCGTACTATCCGTGGATGATGCCGTGGGCGAGCGTAGGCATGTCTATTGCGTACAATGAAACCATATTGCTTTCCACGTCGCACACTACCGCTAAAGAGGGCGCTTGGAATGTGGGCGACAAATGGACTGCGCCTCCCGAAACGGTGGAAGATCTTGCGGCGTACTGCGCCGACGTGCTTGCGCGAAACGACGGAATCAAACCGTTCTCGCTTCCTTTTGCCGACGGTATGCACTGGCTCGAATACTACATGGCGGTGTGGTGGGCGCAATACCAAGGCGTTTACGAAGAAAATACGCTCGCCGTGAACGAAGGCGACGGCGCGTATTACGATTTTTATAACTTCGAAAGCGCCGAAGTGTGGAAACAGAAAGGTATACAAAAGGCTATCGACCAGTGGCGTACGCTTATCGTAGGCGAAGGCGGGGAGTGGAAAAACACCGTTGCCAACATAGAAGAACATACCGTGCAAGAGGCCGAAAGAATTTTTGCACGTGGAGAAAGCGCGCTTGCGCTTGTCGGTTCGTTCAGCTATAAAGAGATGGAGGAGTATATTACCAACAAAGATCACGTTTTCAAAATGATGAGTATGCCTTTATTCGACGATGGTACGAAAGCAATGAAAAATGAGAACGGTATGTCGGCGAAGATAAATTACTTTATGAACGATGAAACGATTTTTATTCCGTCGGGAGCCGTAAACAAAGATATGGCGAAAGAGTTCCTTGTGTACTTGTGCAACGAAGAAATGCTTTTGGACTTTACAAAAAGGACGGGAACGATGCGTCCGTTTGATTATAATCCGCTCGAAGCGGAACCCGATTACGAATGGAGTCCGTATACGCAAAGTTATCTTGATATATATTTCGACTCCGATATCCGTGTTTCCAACTATCCCGCAAATAAAGCGGTGGAAGACGTTTCGCCTATGTATTTGTATAAGCGTCCTACCATGTTCGGTCGTACCGCAACGTCTTCCATTATAAACGATATGCGCACCATGACGGGCGAACAAATCATGGTAGGTGAGAAAAACAGCAGAAACGTATATACGGTAACAAAATCATATTTTAACACTTGGAAAACAGAACTCGGTATCGAATAGGAGAACGTATGGATACAGCAATCCCCGTAAAAAAGAAAAAATTCAAGCTGAACCGTACGGCACGAAAGTATCTCTTTATTCTGTCGCTTATTATTATTCCGGTAATCAATTTTGCGGTGTTTTGGGTGTATGTGAATTTCGATACGATATTGCTTACGCTCAAGCGATTCGACGTGCCTACGGCGTCGTACGTGTGGCGCGGACTTGAAGGGTATGTTTCGGTTTTCAAATCGATGATATTGGGCGGCGATCCGGGCGAATTCAACGCTTTTGTCAACAGTTTCAGAGCGATTCTTATAAACATTGTGATATTCCCCATATCGTTTATCATCGCGTACAGTTTCTACAAAAAGATTCGCTTTCGCAAATTCTTTCAAGTCGTATTTTTCCTGCCCAACATAATATCATTGGTTGTGCTTTGTATGATGGTTCGGCACATGTTCAGTTCGGATTTCGGACCTATTGCGTTGCTTGTGGAAAAACTCGTTGGGCATCGTGTTGATTGGCTCGGCTATAACTCGGATAAAATGTGGGGCATTATCATTGTGTTTTGCATTTGGGCGGGACTGGGCGGCAACACCGTGGTTTTGTGCGGCGCTATGCAACGCATTCCCGAAGATATTACCGAATCGGCAAGACTGGACGGAATCGGTTTTTGGCGAGAGGCGTGGTCGATTGTTTTGCCGCTTGTTATGTCTACCGTAGGCGTGTTTATGATAGGCGTAGTGACGAGCGTACTCAGTTTTACCATGCAACCTATGCTTATCGCGATAAATCCCGGCATAGACAACAAATTTATGACGATAGGGTGGTATATTTTTACGAGCGTGGATACGGGAGGATCGGGCAATATGATACAGGCGGCGACGATAGGCATGACGTTTTCGCTGATTATGTTGCCGATTATCATAGCCGTTCGCTTGCTTGTGAAAAAGTTTACGCCCGACGTTCAATTTTAAGGAGGAAAGAGAATGAGAAATTCACAAACAAAATGCAAAAAAAGATTTGCCGCATTGGGATTCACGGCGTTGTTGCTTGCCGCAGCTCTTGCGCTTGGCATGACGTCTGTTTCCGTAAGACAAAAGGCATACGCCGCCGAAATACAAGCCGATATTTTTTCCGAAGATTTTGACGGAACGACTTTTTCGGAAGAATGGAAAGACCCCGTGAACGCCGAGTTGCAAACGGGCGAATATTCGCTTCGGTATAACGGCGACAGCAGATGGGGCTCGTGTATCAGTCCTATGGAGCATCACGTTACCGACGATGTCGAGATTTCGTTCGATATGCAAGTAAGCGGCGGCGGGTGGATAGCGTTCGTGTTCGGGTTGCCCCGCTATAACAGCTCTATGGAATACGCCGACGTCGGCACTTGGTTTTGGCCGGATAACCGCACTACTTTGATGGACGATAAACAGGGTACGAGCGGCGGGCCCGTAGACACGACGCAAAGCAATTTCGCGTCATATTCGGTTTCGCCTTTTGGTTTTGCCAAAACGTCAATGCGGTATGTGCTGACAAAGAAAGAAGATAATCGTGAAAGCGACGGCGCTACGATGTATAAACTCGATTTGTATATGTATGAAGCGGGTACGTCA
>CAMUPJ010000196.1 GCA_947090725.1 uncultured Clostridia bacterium | reverse complement strand
GGTCATTTCGGGATTCGTGCCCATTATCGATATGCGTTTTTCTTTCGGCCGTCCGTTTGGTGCATTATATGCGTTTGTAAGAAAAGACAATGAGAACTATGCTTTACGTCGTGATGGTGCATTGATTCCGATTCGTACGGATTGCGATGCGGAAAAATTCGTGGGCGACAAATATGTTTTTGAATCCGATGACAATATGCATGGTGTGTGTGACATATTAAGCAATGTCCTGTTGGCGCCCGAATACCAAACAATTGAAATGATGGGAGATACAATATTAGCAACGCGGGACAATCTTGCGGAGGTGTATGTCGGTTCTGCCAAAGTTGGGCAAAAGAGTGGATTTGCGGAAATTTCGCTGCTGAGTGATGCTTATGTTTTGGTAGATGGTTTAATCTGTAGTTTGGACTTTACCGAGATGCGTGCTTGTGGATTTCCGTATGCGGATATTCCAAGCGAAGGAATCGTTATGGTGAATTTAGGTAACGGCTATGTCGGCTACGTGGATCTTGCATCTCGGCAAAGAATCGGAGATGCTTATATCGAGGCAAAACGTTTTCAGGAAGGAACCGGCATTGTACGTAGTGCAGACGGAAATATGTCTGTCATAGATACCGACGGCAACTGTCTCTATAGTACGCGTGATCGTCTTATGGGGTCTAAAAATGACGGTTACTATTGTTATTTGCAATACAACTTTTACGGCGTAATGGATGGTAATTTTCAGGTAATCACGGAGCCTATATTTTATTCGATTAAATACGAAAGAGCAGTGGCGGGATATTTAATTACACGTTATGGGACAGGGGAATGTTTGTATTCTCTGAAGGATCGGATGTATTTGACGGATATGCAATGTGAAAATATCGAGTACGCGGATGGATTGTTTTTTTGTAAAGACGGAGACGGGGTTACTGTCAGAAATACGGATTTGGTTCCGTTGATTCACTGTGATTGGGCAGAATGGAGCGCAGATGTGCTTGCGTTACAAATTGATGGAAAAGTTGCATATTATGCGAGGATCGACGCATGACATTAAAAGAATTGGAAACATATATTTTATCGAATGCCAATGTGCAAAAACAAGAAATTCCACAATGGCGCTATATTCGATATACTGTTTATGCGAGTTTATTTGCTTCTATCGGAGAGACAAAAGCCGGACTTGTGCTGACGGTATGGGGCAGATATGGACATTATGAGAAAGAATATTCCGATGCGATTGTACCGGCATTGGACAATAATCCGGAGACGTATACAAGTATTTTGTTGTCAAAAAATGTTCCCGATCATATGACAAAAGCGATGATAGATTATTCCTATCGATATAAGCTGAGTGAAATTCCGATTCCGCAGCCGTATGTAAAAGGATATGAAAATGTTCCGTACTGCGGTATCGCGGCATCCGATAATGGAAATAGCTCGCTTACGCAAAAAGAATTGGCCGCAACGGTGGAAAAAGCAAAACAATCCCATGCGGATTGTGATTATACATCATGGAAGGTGCAGTCCACGGCGACGAACAGGCAAGATGTCGAAGGTACAGGGCAATTTGATCATGCGCCGTATCGTATTGTGAATGATGATGAGAAAATGCGTGTGTATAAGATGTTGCTTCGGCAAGAGTGCAATAAAAAGTCAGATAAACAATAGAACATATCAATTTTGAAAAAGTGATATGTTTCGATAGATAATTAAAACAGTTGCGCATTTAAGTTAGGGGATAGCGGAATAGCACAATTCCTTGATAGGCTAAACTATGCGCAAAAGACAACTTTTACGAAAAATATACGTAAAACAAGTTGCAATATTGCGAAGGATATGTTATAATGACTTTATGAAACATACAAGCGATAATTATTATCAAGAACGTAATGCGCATGGCATGGAACGGCTGAATGAGATTTTGGAAACTTTACCGGATTTTGTTCGCGAGTTTTTTATCGGCATACAAATGCGTACGACCGTGTTGACCAGGTTAAATTATGCATATGACCTGAAAATCTTTTTTCATTATCTTACGGAAAAAAAATATCGCAATTTGCCGGTCCGAGAAATCGTTCTGGCGGATATCGAAAAATTAACCGCGTTTGATATAGAATTATATTTGGACTATTTGTCGTTGTATACGATCGACGGTAAAACATACAGTTGCGAAGAAAAAGCCAAAGAGCGCAAATTATCTTCCTTGCGATCGTTTTTCAAGTATTTTTTCAAAAAGGACAAATTGTCTTCCAACGTGTGCGTCAAAGTCGATTTGCCGAAATTGCATGAGAAACCTATCATTCGATTGGATTCCGCCGAAATCGAGGCGCTGTTGTCTGAAGCGGAAAACGGAAAAAATTTGAGTCCGCGACAAAAGCATTATCAAACGTTATATTCCAAACGGGATTCTGCTATTTTAACCTTGTTTTTAGGCACAGGCATCCGTGTCAGCGAGCTTGTGGGGCTGAATCGTTCGGATTTCCGTTTGGAAAACAATAGTTTCACGGTCACGCGAAAAGGCGGAAATCGAACGATTCTCTATTTTTCGGAGGAAGTTCGCGACGCTCTTATTGCCTATTTGGATTGGTTGGATTTGCAACAAACGGACAACACCGATTTCGGCAAAAAAGTGCGAGCTTCACGCTCCGATGCAATGTTTTTTTCCAATCAAGGAACGCGATTTAGTGTACGTGGCATTCAAATGCTTGTAAAAAAATACAGCCGTATCGTAACACCGCTTAAGCATATCACGCCCCATAAATTGCGCAGTACGTTCGGAACGTCGCTTTATCACGAAACGCAAGATATTTATGTGGTTGCCGACGTTTTGGGGCATAGCGACGTTAATACTACCAAAAAGCATTATGCGCAAATGAGTGAAGATATTCGCAAAAAGGCCGCAAAT
>CAMUPJ010000195.1 GCA_947090725.1 uncultured Clostridia bacterium | reverse complement strand
GAGGCGGATAAAGCGTTGGAGCGCAGATTCCAACCGATTATTGTGGCGCCGCCCGGAGTGGAGGATACGATCGAGATATTGCGCGGGCTTCGCGATAACTACGAGGCTTTTCATAAGGTAAAAATCTCCGACGAGGCGCTGGTGGCGGCCGCCAAACTCAGTGACCGCTATATTATGGATCGCTTCTTGCCCGACAAAGCCATCGATTTAATCGACGAGGCGATGAGTAAAGCAAAGGTAAACGGAAACACGGCGCCCATGGGAGTGAAAGAGCTTGAGGAAGAATTGCGTCGGGTAGATCAGCAAAAAGTCGAAGCAATCAATCATGAAGATTACAAGAAGGCGGGCGAACTGCGGGATAAGCGCAAAGAACTCGAAACGAAAATCGAAGAGCTGAAAGCGGATTGGAGTAAGAATGCCGAGCGTACGGGAGACGTAATCGGACCGGAAGAAATTGCCGAAGTGGTGAGTAAATGGACGAAAATTCCCGTCACAAAGCTTACTGAAACGGAAACGCAACGACTCGTGCATTTGGAAGAGATCTTGCATAAGCGCGTCATCGGACAGGATGCGGCGGTAGTCAGTGTGGCGAAAGCAATCCGTCGTGCGCGCGCGGGGCTTAAGGATGCCAATCGGCCTATCGGTACGTTTTTGTTTCTCGGTCCTACCGGCGTGGGAAAGACGGAGCTTACCAAGGCGTTGGGTGAGGCGATGTTTGACGATGAGAATGCCGTCATTCGGCTGGATATGTCGGAATACATGGAATCGCATTCGGTCAGCAAGTTGATCGGCGCGCCTCCGGGGTACGTAGGATTCGACGAGGGAGGACAGCTTACCGAACAGGTGCGTCGCAAACCGTATTCCGTGGTGCTCTTTGACGAAATCGAAAAGGCACATCCCGACGTGTATAATGCGATGTTGCAGATTCTCGACGACGGCAGGTTGACCGACAGTCAGGGGCGTGTGGTCAGCTTCAAAAACACGATTATTATTATGACAAGCAACGTGGGGGTATCCGATCTTAAGCAGAATACGCGTAGTTTGGGGTTCTCGTCGCAAAGTGCCGATGCGCCCGACCAAAAGCGTACCGAAGAAATTCTTACCGATGCGCTTAAGCGGCATTTCAAACCCGAATTTGTCAACCGCATCGATGTGGTGAGCATCTTCCATCATCTCGGCGTCGAGGATATCCGCAAGATTGCCGTGCTGATGCTGGCGAAGGTGGAAAAATCGCTGGCGGAGCGGGGTATAAAGCTGACGTTGACCGATGCGGCGATGGAGTTTATTACGTCTCGCGGATACGATCCCGAGTACGGCGCTCGTCCGCTTCGCAGAGTGATCGAGCAGTATATCGAAGATAATATTGCCGAAGCGCTTCTTGCCGGCAATATCCGGGACAACAGTACGGTGACTGTAGATATTGTAAACGGACAGGTAAAAATATCCTGATAGCAGACAAAATCACTGTATTATGATACGCATAGTACGGTGATTTTGCTTTAATTGCGAAATAAGGAATGAATTTTTATGGAAAAAATTTCAAAACCCTATTTACATTTTTTGCGAGATATGCTATACTATAGTTAGGTAAAAGTATCTTTTACTACAATTGCAGGAGGACAATCTCTATGAAAATCGAATTTTTGAGTAAGAACTATGCCCCCAGTGAAAAGCTTAAGGACGTTATTACCAAAAAGGTAGAACGTCTCGATAAGTTTTTCGAGGATGATACCAAGGTGAAAATCTTACTCAAAGAGGCCAACAGTGTGCAGACGCTCGAGCTTACCATTCATTTGGACAATGTGATTATGCGCGCAGAGGTTTCGAGCGACAATATGTACGATAATATCGATCTGGCGCTTCCCAAGCTTGAGAAGCAGATCATTAAGCATCGCGGTAAGCTCAGCACCAAATCCAAAAAAGTCCGTATCAAGGAATTGGATATGGCATATATGCCGCCTGCGGAGAAAGAAGAGAATCATGGGGTTGTGCGCAGTAAATCGTATGTTCTTACGCCGATGACGGTAGACGATGCGATCGAAGAATTGGAGCTTTTGGGGCACAGCTTTTACGTGTTTTCCAATAAAGCGACCAAAAACGTCAATGTGCTGTATCGTCGTAACGACGGGGATTACGGACTGATCGAAACGGTGCAATAATCAAAGAATACGCTCGGATACCATGCGGTATTTGCGGCATACTGCGGAAAAACAAGATTTGCGTGCGTAAGTCTTGTTTTTCTTTTGGAAAACGTGTTGGTAACCAACCGAAACGTTTGCGTATTATCTGCGCAGAAATCTGAAATTTCGACTGTTGATTTTTCTTGTGTTTTGCGCGCAAATGGAGTATACTATTAGACGGTATTTATGCGTGTTGCCGTAGGGCGATACGACAAAAGGGAGGATTAAACCATGAAACTTCGCTTTGATTACAACAACATGATGGAAGAAGCGATCGGCAAAGAGGGCTTGAAAGATTCCGCTTTCGCAAAACACGCCGACGAAATTTCCGCCGCGCGTACTGCCGTGCTCGACAATCGGGGCAAAGGTTGGCAGGAATGGTGTGATTTGCCGTTTGCACCCGCCGAAGAAATCGACGAGTTGATTTCCTATTGCGGCGGCATCGGAAAAAAAGCGGAAAGCTTTGTTGTGCTCGGTATCGGCGGCAGTGCGCTCGGTCCGCTCAGTGTGGCCAGTTCGTTGTTGCACTTGCATCACAATGAACTTTCCAAAGAAAAGCGTAGGGCGCCCAAATTGTACGTGGAGGATAATGTGGATCCCGAGCGTATGGCCAGTCTGATCGACGTACTCGATCTCAAGACCGCGTATTTCAACGTAATCACCAAGAGCGGCGAAACGAGCGAGACGCTCAGCCAATTTTTGATTCTTTAT
>CAMUPJ010000194.1 GCA_947090725.1 uncultured Clostridia bacterium | reverse complement strand
TCGGTTCCGATGATATCGTTACCGTAATAGAAACGAATGAGATCGCTTTTGAACGCGTTGACCAAAAACTTGGTAAGCGCCGGATTGTACGCATCGATCACCATGCAATTGGGCACGTTTTTGATAAATTCCTGAATATGTCCCGGACCCGACCAAACGGCTACGTTTTCTTTGGGAATTCCGCTTTCGATTGCCACTTCACTCAGGCGTTTTCCCGTCGTTTCCTCGATACCTTTCATGCACAGCACGAACTTTTTGTTCTTTATATCCCGCTTGGCAATTTCCGTAGCAAATCCGCGCAATCCCTGACTGGAAATACTGATAATAACGGTCTCTGCGTGATCGAGTGCCTCGTCCAAATTACACGTAACACGAATATCTTCACTGAAACGCACGTACTCGTTGCGTCCCGTCTCTTTCAAAATTCGGTAACTGTAACCGTGTTCCGGGCCGAAACTGACGACTTCGTTACCGATACGATTGTTGTACCATGCGAGGAATGATCCCCATCTGCCGCAACCGAGCACCGAAACTTTCATAATGACTCCTCCCTGTTTACGGCGTCTGAAACCGACAAGCCGCAATAGGATAATACTTTGATAATCTTAACGGACGAAAATCGCACCGATCCCATCTACGCGCCGAATAATATTTAGTTCTTGGGGCTGTAGTTGGGACTCTCTTTCGTGATAGAAATGTCGTGCGGATGGCTCTCTACGAGCGATGCGCCGGTAATTTTGACGAAGCGCGCCTTGGTGCGAAGCGACTCGATATCGGGCTGGCCGCAATATCCCATACCCGAACGCAAACCGCCCATCAGCTGGAAAATACTGTCGCTGAGCTTTCCGCGGTACGGAACACGCCCTTCCACGCCCTCGGGAACCAATTTGGCCGCGCTCGACCCTTCCTGGAAATAACGGTCTTTGCTGCCGTGCGCCATAGCGCCCAAGCTCCCCATGCCGCGATAGGTTTTGAAGTTTCTTCCCTGATAAATCTCGAGTTCTCCGGGGCTCTCGTCGGTACCGGCAAAGAGACTGCCGATCATCACCGCATGTGCGCCTGCCGCAATAGCCTTGGTGATATCGCCGCTGTATTTGATACCGCCGTCGGCGATAATCTTCTTGCCGTATTTATCCGCCGCTTCCGAACAATCCATAATGGCCGTGACCTGCGGCACGCCGATACCCGCCACAATACGCGTGGTGCAGATGGACCCGGGGCCGATCCCCACTTTGACGATGTCGGCGCCGCGCTTAAAAAGCGCTTCCGAAGCAGCCGCCGTTGCCACGTTGCCGGCAACCAGTGCGATATCGGGGAACGCGTTGCGTACACGTTCTACCGCATCCATAATATGGCTGTTGTGACCGTGCGCCGAATCGAGCACAATACAATCCACTTTGGCGTCTACAAGCGCTTTGGCACGATCGAGACAGTCTTTACTGCCGCTGATGGCCGCGCCTACCAATAACCGACCGTTTTTGTCCTTGGCGGAATTGGGATACTGTATGGCTTTTTCGATATCTTTGATGGTAATGAGGCCTTTGAGTTTCCCGTTCTTGTCCACGATGGGAAGTTTTTCAATGCGGTGTTTACCCAAAATCTTCTGCGCCTCGGCAAGCGTAGTGCCCACCGGCGCCGTAACGAGATTCTCCTTGGTCATGATATTGCGAATGGGTTGATTGTAATTGGTTTCAAAACGCAAATCACGGTTAGTAAGTATGCCTACAAGCTTTCCTTCGCTGGTAATCGGCACACCGGAAATGCGATATTTATTCATAAGCGCCAATGCATCGGAAACGAGATTGTCGGGCCCCAGAAAGAACGGATCGGTAATAACGCCGTGCTCACTGCGTTTGACTTTGTCCACATGCTCGGCCTGCTCGTCGATCGACATGTTTTTATGTATAATGCCCATACCGCCTTCACGCGCGATGGCAATGGCAAGACGCGATTCGGTTACCGTATCCATAGCCGCACTCAACAGGGGTATATTGAGCATGATTTTGTCGGTAAGTTTGGTGCGAAGATCCACCTCACCGGGAAGAACGTGCGACTCGGCCGGAATGAGCAATACGTCGTCAAACGTGAGTCCTTCTTTTTCGATTCTGTTCATATGTTTCTCCTATAGAATGCGGCGGCCTTTGAGTATCGGGTCGGTCGCCGTAAACGTCGTTTTATGCTTTGCGGGTTAAGGGTTGACGGCGCGCCAAAATCCCAGGTAATCATACAGCATACCCCAGTTGTACCAATTTCCCATATTATACGTTCCGGTTTGGGTCACGCCGTCGCGGGTTACGCGCACGTTGCGCACGTTGTATTTGCTCTCGTATTCGGTAGCGCTTCTCTGCAAGGCCGTATTGACCGCATCTCCCGTAGGCGCGTAAAACCCTCTGCCTGCCGACAGCACCGCCGTCATATTGGCCATATTCAGCGCAAAATCCTTATATATCTTGAGATAATACGTATACTGCAAATGCTTTGCCGCATCGGCCGTACCGGTTCCGGGCGCATACGTAATGGAGTGATCGCGCAATGCCGACACGAACGTATCGAAACGGTACGTTACGTCGTTGTACAATGCCGTAAACGTACCGTTGCTTTGCACAAACAACGAAAAAGGCTTGTACTCATACATATCGATGCGAATGCGGTTTGTATCGAGAAGCCCGACTTGCGCCAACGCCTCGTCCATGTCCACGATACGCGTCGTCGTTTGCCCGTTTACCGTCTCTTGAAGTTCATAACGGAAAGAAGGCGCAATGCGATTCAATTCCCCTTCGATATATGCCGAGAGCTGTGAGAAAAACACCATTGCTGCCCGCAACTCCGTCTCGGTAGGCGTCCACTCCCCGCTCGACTCGTTCCAACCGGTAGTGGCCAAATTGATGCGCGAAACCATTTCGCTCTGCTTATCCAGCATGTACCACACCTTA
>CAMUPJ010000193.1 GCA_947090725.1 uncultured Clostridia bacterium | reverse complement strand
CGTCGCAGATCACGGTGGTGAATGCCGAAGTGGTCACGGCGGTAGGTTTTTATCTGTTGCAACTCTTTTTGCGAGATACGCTGCATCTGCCTGTAGAAGAAGGCATGGGGTGGCTTATTGTGGCGCATACGATGATCACCGTGCCGTATGTGATTCTGGCGGTTACGCCGCGGCTGAGTCAGCTCAATCCCAATCTGGCCGAAGCGGGTATGGATTTGGGGGCGGGATCGGTACGCACGCTGTTTACCGTCATTTTGCCGCAACTTGTCAAAGGCATGGTGTCCGGCTTTGCGTTGGCGTTTACGCTGAGTCTCGACGATTTCGTGGTGACCAAATTCAACAAAGGCGACGTGAGCACCATTTCCACCTACGTATACGACGGGTTGAAGCACGGACTCAACAATGCGGTGCGGGCGCTCAGCACCATTATCTTCCTCGCGGTATTGGCGGTGATGGTGATTGTCAACCTTGTAGGCAGTCGCAAGACAAAAAACCCTTTGCGCGGTAAGCGCAAGCGCAAACCGCATGTGTCTGTTGCGGGCAATCAGTGAGGAGGAGCAACGGAGTGAAAAAAATCATCGCATGTATCACAGCGCTCGTATTGTGGGTGTGTTGCGGCGCCGTACTCTTCGGTTGCGGCGGGGCGCGCAGCGAGCTTTTACGCGTGTACGTTCCCGGAGAGTATATGGACCCCGACGTGTACGAGCAGTTTGCCGATTGGTATTACGAGAAAACGGGGAAAACCATACAGGTGAAAGAGACCACGTTCGACAGCAACGAGGCCATGCTTCTCAAGATAGAAAAAAGCAAAAAAGATTACGATCTCGTGTGCCCGTCCGATTATATGCTTCAACATATGATGCGCGAAAATCTGTTGTTGCCTATCGATAAAAGCGTCGTGGATATCGAAGAAACCGTATATGCCGACGAAGAGGATGAAGAGGGGCAGCCGCTGATCAAAGAGACGTATCTCGACATTACGCGCGCCTTCGATCCCGATCTTACGTACACCGTACCTTTTATGTACGGCACGTTCGGCATCATGTACGACTACGAAAAGACGGGCGAACATCTCGACAGTTGGGAATACATGTTTTTTCGGGACGATACGGCGCTGGGAGCGAAGTACCGCAAAAAACTGACGCAAAAAGAGTCGGTGCGCGAAATGTACGTATCGGCGTGCATTTACGCCGCCCGCGAAGAGCTTGCCGCGCTCAGTAACGGTTTTGCCGATTACGGATCGACGGAAGACGCACCCAATGCGTATAACGCGCGCATTCAGCGGATATTCGAAGACGAAAGTCTATCCACGATCAAAACGGCAAAAAATCTGCTTGCCGCACAAAAAAAATATATATTGAAGTACGAGGTGGACGACGGCAAATTCGGCTTGGCGGGCAATACGCTGAGTGCGGTAGGGGGATTGTATTGGTCGTGCGATGCCGGATACGTAATGGGCGACTACGAGGACGACGACGGCAACGTGTTGGAAGGAAACAAGAATCTTTGGTATTCCATTCCCAAAGAGGGAAGCAACGTGTATATCGACGGGTTTGCCATTCCCAAGTATGCTGGCAATTACACGGCGGCGAATTTGTTTTTGCAATATCTGTGCACGCAAGAGGTTGCCGTGCAGAACAGCTACTATATCGGCGCGATATCGCCCGTTTCGTTGGCATATGACGAACTGTACCAAGAATACAGCACCGACGACGAGTTCTTCGAGGGAACCGCCGAAGGGTGGCGGGAAATGTATTTGGATATGTTTTTCCCCTCCGAAGAAACGCTGCTTCGTTGCGGCGTGATGAAAGACTTTACGGAGAACAACAGCGCCATCAACCGTATGTTCGCCGATATTGTCGGCTGAGACGGCTTGGCGGCGCGTCTACGCGGTGTTTGCCTTTGCGCGCGGAGCGACAGCAATCCTGCGCGCGACAGGGAGATAGTACGGCGCTGTCGCTTCTTTGCAAAGACGTATATGGAAAGAAAGGCTATTTTTATGACAGACAATACAACAAATGCAGACTACACCGCAGACGCGGTGGTTGTGGGAGCGGGTCACGCAGGAATCGAAGCGGGGCTCGCGCTTGCGCGTCTCGGGCTGAACGTAACGGTACTTTCCATTACGCTGGACAATATCGGCTATCTGGCGTGCAACCCCAGTATCGGCGGATCTGCCAAAGGGCATCTGGTGCGGGAAATCGACGCGCTCGGCGGGGAAATGGGACTGGCGGCCGACGCGTGTTGCGTGCAAATGCGAATGCTCAACAAGAGTAAAGGTCCCGCCGTACACAGCTTGCGTGCGCAAGTGGACAAGTATGCATATCACAAGTATATGAAAGCCGTCTTGGAGAATACGCCCCGTCTCACTTTGCGGCAAGGCGAAGTCAAACGCATTCTCGTCTCTTGCGGGAAAGCGTGCGGCATCGAAACGGTGTACGGCCAGACGATTCGCAGCAAGTGCGTGGTGCTTGCCTGCGGGGTATACTTAAAGAGCGATATTATCGTGGGAAACGTCATCGAGCCGAAAGGTCCGGTGTGTTTCACCCGTGCCAATCATTTGTCGCAATCGCTTTTTGCCGATTGCGGGATTGCGCTTCGTCGTTTCAAAACGGGGACGCCGGCGAGAATCAACGGAGATACGGTGGACTTTTCGGCGCTCGAAGTACAGCCCGGAGAGGATACGCCGTACTCTTTTTCGCTTGTATCCAAAAAAGTCAACAAAAAGGGAAGGGTATGCTATCTCGGATATACCAATGCCCGCACGCATGAAATCATACGCGAGAATCTGCACTTAAGTCCCAAGTACGGCGGACTTATCCACGGCACGGGAGCGCGGTATTGCCCGAGCATCGAAGACAAAATCGTCCGCTTTGCCGACCGCGAGCGGCATCAGTTTTTCCTTGAGCCGGAAGGAGAAGGCACCAAGGAAATGTA
>CAMUPJ010000192.1 GCA_947090725.1 uncultured Clostridia bacterium | reverse complement strand
GTATACTTGTATTTTGCGGCTGTCGTAAACGAACTTGCGCTTTGTATATACACGTTATATCCTTTGGTTGCGTCGTACGGGAGTTTTTCCGCTTCTGCGTAGTAGATGTATTTGTCCATAATGCCCAGAAGGTTACCGTTTTCGATGCGAATTTGTCCCGCTTGTATTCCCGCCTTGTAGATGTTGACGTTCATGCGGCGTAAACCCGTGGAGTTGTCGGCGTAAAGGATTTCGGAGCCCATCGTGTATTCCTCGAAACCTTCGACCGTTTGTCCCAGTAATCCCGTGTATATAGGATAGGCGTTCTGCCCGTCCAAAGGGGAACCCACCGTTGTCTCGAAGGGGCTTGTGCGCAAATCGGATGCCTGTACTTCGGTGCATCGATAGGCGGAAATCCCGTCGGGAGAAACGCATGCAAAGTATTTGCGGCTGTCCTGTTCGGCATCCGTGCTGTAGATGACGGTGTACACCACGTCGGGGATTGCTTTGCCGGGCAGATAGTAGGTGCCCGCCTGCACATTCAGACTTGTGTATTCGGCGGCGGAAAGCAGCGTGTTGCCGTCCATATCCAGCAAAGCGATTGCCGTATCGTCGTAGACTTTGACCAAATCGGGAAGCTCTTGCCCGTTTGCCGTACAATGTACGAATTCGATGCGGCTGTACGCCGTGTTTGCAAGCGTCTTTGTTTTGGTATTGTACAGCTTGTAGGTATTGCCGTCGGTGCAAAGCGAAACCAAGTCGCCGTTGCCTGTACCCGATACGTATCCGGCGAGTCTTGTTGCGCTCGTGAAGCTCGCCGACTCTTTGAGTAATTCTTCGCCGTACAGCGAGTAGTCGAGTCCGAGCGTGTAATTTTCGATTTTGAGTTTATTGGTGGTGGCAATTTTTCCGTCGTTGCATCCCGTGAACAGTGCGAACACGAGAACCAACGCCAGAACCGATGCTGCGATTTTCTTTTTCATCTGCTTTGTCCTCCTTTATTTAACCAGAAAATATTTTGTAACGAATTCATATCCCGATCGACACTCTGCGCGCAGGATCATTCCGTTGGCGAACGACCATTCCGAAGACACGGAAAGGAGGCTGTCGGCTTCCAGCGAAAAGAGTTCCGTGCCTGTGTAATTGTAGACGGTGTAACGCGTCGTTCCGTCGTTTTTGGCAGTGACGATCAGTCCGTTCGGATGGAGGGAAGTCCACCGTGTTTCGCCTTCGGCAAGCGGCAATACGTCTTCTATATCTTTGCCGTCGGGATGGTCCGCCGTCACGAATTTGGTTTCGGCGCTCTCCAATGTGTAAACTTGCGTGAGCGCGGTTGTGCCGTAGAAGTTGAGTGTGTCGTATCGGTAATCGAGCGCCAATCTGCCGTTGAAATCCACCGCGCCCTTCCTGCCGGTCGTAGAATCGGTAGTGACGATCAGCTCGGCCGCTTGCGCGACGTTGGAAGTTTTGTTGCCGAGATAGGCAACCGCTTTGCCGTTCCCGTCGATGATATACGAACTTTGATTGGACGAAAGCAGATAACGGTTGTTTCGCAGACGAATGATCTTGTTGGCCTCGCAATTGCCGTAGTTCGTAAGGTCATAGCCCACTTTGCCGGTTGCGTCGATAATAAACGTCTGCAAATCGTTGGCGGCAGAATATTTCGCGATACCGTTTTGCAAGCGGATTGCTTTTACGGCAAAGGCGTCGTAGCATTTGGCGGTATTGTTATAAAGCGGTATTACGCTACTTATAATATAGCCGAGATGCAATGCGGAGGTTTTGCCGGTTGCAATGTCGAACGAGTAATAGGTGATGTTGTATTTTACGGTTTGCGTGAAGTTGGAAGGCGTGCTGACGTAGTTATAGCCCGAAGTTGCGTCGTGGGGGAGTTGCACGACGATTCCGTACAGAATCTTGCCGTCGCCGTAATGCATCCCGTGCAGATTATCGGGTAGGGAAAGTTTTGTGGTCTTGTTGCCTTTGCTAAAATAGTACGTGCGACCGCCCGCCGAATTATCCTCGTAGCTTACGGTATAGTCCGCGAGAAACGCATCGTCATTCCCGATTCCCCAAAGCGTGGCTTCCGAGCGGAAAAGCAGTGTGCCGTCCGTCGTGGGTAAGTCCTTCGGTTTCACCTGCGTATCCGACGCGCAACGCGCATACCCGTTGTCGTTATTGTATATGTAGGCGTGTTTCGTTTCTCCGCTTTCGGAATAGGTGAGGGTGTGCGTAATCGGCTTGCGTGCGTAGTAGTATATGGGCGTGCTGTGCGTTTGCACGTAGATTGCCGAATCCGAATACAAAAGCACCGTTCCGTCGGCCGAATATACGGCGCTTTCGGATGTGCCGTTGCCTAAGATAAAACTATCGTAGGAATTCAAAGAATAGCTTTCGTATTCGACGGGCACAACCGTTTTGCCCAGTGCGTAGTTATAATAACCGTACAAGCCGTCTTTTTCTATGCGGAGTGAATTTTTCGATCTGTACGAGCTTTGCACACTCCACTCGAGTTCTTCGGCGGACGTGTACCCTGCGGTGCTTCCGCTGAGCAGTTCATTCTCCCGCGCCTCGGTAATCGAAACGGCATAATTGTCGAGAGAAAGTTTGCTTGTCGTGGAAATCTTGTCTTTATCGTTGCATGCGGTAAAAAATACGGCCGAACAGCATAAACACAAGGCGACAAGCAAAGCATAAGTTTTTTTCTTCATTAGCCTTCCTCCTTTTGGGTATATACGGCACAGGGTGCGGAAAATACCGCATGTGTGTCGTATTATCTTGTACACAGTATACAACGGGGGGGGGTGCCCTTGTCAAACAAAAATGGATTTTGCGCACAAATTTATAAAGTTTTTCGCAAAATTCATGGAAAAAACGGTTGCAATTTTTTTCTGACTTTGCTATACTGATTAAGTTGTTTTGCGGCTCCATGGTCAAGCGGTTAAGACATCGCCCTTTCACGGCGGTAACTCGGG
>CAMUPJ010000191.1 GCA_947090725.1 uncultured Clostridia bacterium | reverse complement strand
GATCGATATCGGCAATATGTTGGATCAAGGCACGGTAATGAACGGGAAATTGATCGAAAGCCCCAAAAGCTTTCAGGTGGCATGCACGATCATGACGCAGATCATTGCGGCGGTGGCGTGCAGTCAGTACGGCGGACAGTCGGTGGATATCAAGCATCTCGGCAGGTACCTTCGTTTGAGTAAAGAGAAGATATACCGTCATATCGTGGAGACTTGTCCCGATCTTTCGGAAGAAGACGTGGCCAAGCTTGCCGCCGATCGGCTTTCGGACGAGCTCCGGAGCGGTGTGCAGACCATACAGTATCAGATCAATACGCTCATGACAACCAACGGGCAGTCGCCGTTTGTGACGATCTTTTTGAATCTCGACGAGACCAACCCGTACATCGAAGAAAATGCGATGATCGTAGAAGAAGTGCTTCGGCAACGCCTTGAGGGAATCAAGAACGAAAAGGGCGTGTATGTAACGCCTGCGTTCCCTAAGCTGGTATACGTGCTTTACGAGCACAATAATCTCACGGGCGGCAAATACGATTATATTACGGAACTTGCCGTTCGATGCAGCGCCAAGCGGATGTATCCCGACTACATTTCCGCCAAAAAGATGCGGGAGACGTACAGCGGCAATGTGTTTGCTCCGATGGGGTGTCGCAGTTTCCTGTCGCCCTGGAAGGACGAAAAGGGAAATTATAAATTCGAGGGGCGTTTCAATCAAGGCGTTGTGTCTATCAATCTGCCGCAGATAGGAATCGTCGCAAAGGGCAAAGAAGAGGCTTTCTGGAAAGAATTCGACGAGCGGTTGCAATTGTGTTACGAGGCGCTTATGTGCCGTCACAATGCGCTTATGGGCACCAAATCGGACGTGAGTCCCATTCATTGGCAATACGGCGCCATTGCGCGGTTGGAAAAAGGCGAAACGATCGATAAACTGCTCGAGGGCGGATATTCCACCATTTCGCTGGGCTACATCGGCTTGTACGAGCTTACCAAGCTGATGAAAGGGGTATCGCATACCGATCCGGTCGGCGAAGAATTCGCTATGCGCGTGATGCAGCATATGCGTGACAAAACCGATCAATGGAAGAAAGAAACGGGAATCGGATTTGCCTTGTACGGTACGCCCGCCGAATCGCTCTGTTATCGCTTTGCCCGAATCGATAAGAGTCGGTTCGGAACGATAGAGGACGTGACCGACAAAGGCTATTATACCAATAGTTATCATGTAGACGTGCGCGAGCATATCGACGGGTTTTCCAAGCTTGCGTTTGAAAGCAAATTTCAGCAGATCAGCAGCGGCGGTGCGATTTCGTATATCGAAATTCCCAATATGCGCCACAATCTCGATGCGCTTAAGGAAGTCGTCAAATTCATTTACGACAATATCCAGTATGCCGAGTTCAATACAAAATCGGATTATTGCCAAGTGTGCGGATACGACGGGGAGATCATTATCAACGAGGAAAACGAGTGGGAATGCCCGCAATGCCACAACAAGGATCACAGCAAAATGAACGTTACGCGGCGTACTTGCGGATATTTGGGCGAAAACTTCTGGAACGTAGGCAAAACGAAGGAAATCAAAGCGCGCGTGCTCCACTTATAAGCGGAGAGAAAGCGCGGCAAAACTTATGAATTATGCAACGGTAAAAAAGACGGATGTCGCCAACGGCGTGGGGGTGCGCGTGTCGCTGTTTGTGAGCGGATGCACGCATCGGTGCAAAGGATGCTTCAACAGCGAAGCCTGGGATTTTGCGTACGGCGCGCCGTTTACGGCCGAGGTGGAGCAGGATATTCTTGCGGCGCTGGCGCCTAAGTATATAGCGGGGCTGTCGCTTCTCGGCGGCGAACCGATGGAGCCGAGCAATCAACGGGCGCTGTTGCCTTTTGTGGAGCGTGTGCACGCGTTGTATCCCGATAAAACGATTTGGTGCTATAGCGGTTATACGTACGACGTGGATTTGGCTAAAGGAGGACGGGCGCATACCGAATGCACCGACAGGCTCTTGCAACGGATCGATGTTTTGGTGGACGGTGAATTCGTAGAAGCGAAAAAAGATCTGACGCTTCGGTTTCGCGGATCCTCCAACCAAAGAATTATCGATATGAACCAAACCCGTAAAGCGGGCAAGATTGTTTTGTGGAACGACGCAAATTGATAGGATAGGAAGTTATGCAAAAAGTAGCGGTTAAAAAGCTGGACAAAAGAGCAAAATTGCCCACCTACGGGAGCGATGCGGCGGCGGGTGCCGACTTGTACGCACTGTGTGACGGGGAGATTTCGATTGCGGCGGGCGAAACGGCGATGATACATACGGGAATCGCAATGGAAATTCCCGAGGGGTATGCGGGGCTTGTGTACGCTCGCAGCGGCTTGGCGAGTAAGCGCGGTTTGGCGCCTGCCAACAAAGTGGGCGTTATCGATGCCGATTACCGCGGCGAGATCATGGTGGCGTTGCACAATCATTCGGGTGCTACGCAAACCGTGGCGGACGGCGAACGTATCGCGCAGTTGGTAGTGGCGCCGTTCCTGCATGTCGATTTTGCCGAAGCGGACGAGCTGTCCGATACCGCGCGCGGTGCGGGCGGCTTCGGTTCGACGGGTAAATAGTATTCCGCAATGCGGCGGTAAAAGAACGGAAAGGATAGAAAAAAGGGAAGACGCTTTTAACGGTGTCTTCCTTTATTTTTTCGTCGGCGTACGTATTTTGCGGGTTAATGCATTGAATTGAGTTCTCTCAGTTTGCCGTAATATTCTTTTGCTTTGTCGCCCGACAGATAGTCGTAGTAGAAAATGCGATTGGTATGACTGATCTTTTCCAACAGATGCAACGCCGTATTTTCCACTTGGCGCATATACGCTTCGTCGGCGTCGGGCATGCGGAAACGGATTTTGTTGAGCGAAGTGAAGTATACCTTATCGGTGAGGAAAATATCGTAGGCGCGCGAGTAGAGGATGCTTTCCTGCGTGTCGAATACACTGCGGC
>CAMUPJ010000190.1 GCA_947090725.1 uncultured Clostridia bacterium | reverse complement strand
GTAAAACGGCGTGGGCAGGCTATCCGAGAATTTCTCGGAGCCGTCTTTCCAAATCAGTTCCCCTCCCCGAACCGTCTCCACCGTGTTGCCTGCGTCTTGCGGAACCGCCGTCTCGAAACATATTTCTTTTGCGCTGTACATCACCACGCTCGTATTTTCAAGCGTGAATTTTGCATTCTTGCGCACATATTTCTTATATACTTCAAACGGGAAAAACGTGTAGTGATTGCTATTGTTGTTATTCGAGTGCGCATCGCAAAAATTGACATAGAAAGTAAACTTTACTTGCTCGAATCCGTCGAGCAGCAAATTTTGCGACTGAGACGTCTCTCCCTCCGGCTTACCGCTCGTAACATACGGATTATCCGCCACGGTAAGTACGTACACGTAACCGTTCCCCGACGTCACCGTATAAGTATCGCCCGCCTTAGGACTTTTAATATAATTGACTCCCGCAAGATTTGCAGGAGGATTGTTGAATTTGTACGTCGTGTTGTCGGAAAACATGTCCGCACCCACTGCAATCGTGGACGAAACGCCGTTCTCGCCCGTTACCGCAAACGCTTCTTCCGCAACCGCTTTTTCCACGGAAGAAAGCCCAAGCACAAGCAAGCAAAAGGAAGCCAGCACCGCAAGTAAGCATATAAAAATACCCTTTCCCAAGCGAAGTTGTTTCACTTTCGTTTTCACACCATTTACCTCCGAAATATTTTACAAAAAATACTCTCTGTAAAAAATTATAGAGTATATATGTGTACTGGTCAATAGTAAAAAGCGACACAACTCACACAATCAATAGTAAAAAACAACAAAGTTTTTTGTTTTCGGCGGCGCCTATTTTCCATTTCACTATTCCGCGCGACTACCGTATTGCCATCATAATACCGAATTCGCCCGTCCGAAATGCATCGCAAGTAAAGCAACTGCCACACAAAAAAACAACCGCATCTTTCGATACGGTCGCTTTAATGAAATGCGGCAATTACCTACTCTCCCGGTCCGTTGCCAGACAAGTACCCTCGGCTCCATGAGGCTTAACTTCCGTGTTCGGTATGGGAACGGGTGGATCCCTCACGATATGGTCACCGCAATGGTACTGTAACCTCTCGATTACAGCTTAATCATTCTATCACAGTACAAATCGATTGTCAACCGATTTTCGAAAGATTGCAAAAAATATTTTCATCACGCCATATTGTTGCATAAACAGAACAATCGGTGTATAATAAACAATAGAATCGGAGCAGGCAAATGAAGCAAAAGATAAAAAATATACTGTGTACCAACTATCTTATTTTGGCCTTTTGGTTGATTTCCGTCGTTATGGAGCTGACCGCCGTTACGGTAACGGGCGGTAGCTTTTTTATACGCAAACCGTGGGTGTACCTGTCTCTTTTGTTGATTTTCGGTTGCGTTATGTATTCCGTCAAAAACCAGAATGGTCGGTTTTGGTTTGCTTTCGTGTTGTTGCTGGCGCATTTTATTGTGGATATCGTATTTATCGTTATTTTCGAAATGACCGATACGATCTTCGATTTTTCTATGCTCAACCTCCGAAGCGACGCAATGGCCATCATAGAAAGCCTCCCTATCAACTTTTGGTACGTGCTCGTAGCAGGCATATGCCTCAGCGCTTATATGATTTTCGGACGGTATTTTATCCGTCGGGTCCCTAAGCCCGCGAAGCCCACCAAGCTTCCCATTGCCATTACCGCAGTCGTTATGGCGTGCACGCTCGGCTTGCATGCCACGTTTGTATACTTTTCCCATCGCAACTACGATGCCGGCAACCTGACCGACAAACTATACCGCGACAACACGTCATCCTACGCCGACAAAGGCATACTGGGGAATTTTTTCGACGAGCTGTACAAAGGGGCGTTTTTCAGCAATCTGAAGCTGGGCGACACGCAGGAGTTGGATGACTTTATTTATGCCGAAACGTATGACGGTTCTTCTATGTTCGGCACGGCTCCCGACTTCAATGTTGTCACGGTGTTGGGCGAAAGTTTCGAGTGGTTCGGCTTTATGAACGGTTTCCCCTCTTCCGAGAGGTTCCCCGGAGGATTCGGCGATGTCGAGGAGGCCACGCTTCGTTCGCTCTATCCCAACCTATACGCATTGTACGACAACTCGGTAACGATGACGAACTTTCATTCCCGCGAAAAGACCGACATGTCGGAAAACTTGTCGGTGATGGGGGCCTATCCTACCGATAAAATCCTCAACTACGATTATCCGAAAAACACGGTGGTAACTTCTCTTGCGCGCACTCTCAAAGAACTGTACGGCACCGATGCAGTTACCGCCAACTCCTTCCATAACGGCACGTCTTCTTTTTATAACCGCAATACGTATCTGACGAAAGGATTGGCTTTCGATTCCTTTACCGCTTCGGACGATATGGTTAAAGCGGGTATGCCCGACTACATCACCAAAGGCGAGCGCAATCTCGACAGTGAAATGATCGACACTTGTTATAAAGAGATGTTCCCTGCCGATAAGCGTTTCTACACGTACATTACGACGATCACGCAACACGGACAGTACGAACCGCGCGATAATCTGAAAAAATATTACGACATACTGGACGCCCACGGACTTTGCCCGCTCCCCAAGGCATCGGACAAAAGTTATGCGACCGTACGCAATTTCCGCACGTATGCCGCCGCCGCCATGGAAGTCGATGCGGCCATCGGACAAATCAATCACTATTTGCAAACCACAACCGACGCGACGGGCACCCCGCTGATCGAAAAGACGATTCTGGTCTTGTTCGGCGATCATAACGCCTACTATTCCTCGCTCTCCGGCGATATCAAAGGAATCACCGACGGAAAATACGATACCGAGCGCAATTATACCGATCTCTATCGCGTACCGCTGATGATTCGCATCGGAAACGGACAATACGCGCAAACAATCGACAAATTCACTTGCACCGCGGATATTTTGCCCACCCTATACGATTTGCTGGGCATTCGCACATACGCCAATCTCCTGTACGGCCGCA
>CAMUPJ010000189.1 GCA_947090725.1 uncultured Clostridia bacterium | reverse complement strand
TGGGAACGCGGTCGCAATCTTGCGTCTTATAACGGTGTAACTTTTGCTTACAATGGGCAGGGTAGAAGAATTCGCAAAACAATAGGGGATACTACGATTACCTTTACCTACGACGGAAACGGCAATCTCTTAAAACAAAGCAACGGCTTGGAGTTTCTCTACGACCACGAGGGCGTACTGGGTGTGCGGTACGATGATGCGACGTATTTCTACCGCCGCAATGCCCAAGGGGATATAATAGCCCTACTTGACAGCAACGGAGAAGTTGTGGTAAAATACGTGTACGACGCATGGGGGGAACCATAGCGTGCAGATACAGGGCGGAACTGCCGAGGGTTCCGTAATATTGAAGAGCAAACACCGTCGAGGCGCTTGATAAAAGCGTGCGGCGGTGTTATACTATTATCATGGAAAAGCATTACGACGTATTGATTATCGGCGGCGGGCCTGCGGGACTGGCGGCGGCTGTTTATGCCGCGCGTAGCGGCGCTACCACTGCCGTAGTAGAAGCGCTCACGGCGGGCGGTGTGGCGGCGGCCACGCCGATGATCGAGAACTATCCGGGATTTGCAAGCATAAGCGGATACGAACTTGCGCAAAAGATGGCGGAACAGGCGGCGGGTTGCGGTGCGCAATTTCTGTACGCCAAAGCGGAAAAAATCGAAGACGGGGAAGAAAAGAAAGTCTTGCTTTCTTCGGGGGAAACCGTGCGTTGCACCGCGCTCGTGTTGGCGCTCGGAAACGAGCCGAAAAAGCTCGGCGTGCCCGACGAAGCGTCGTGGTTGGGCGGAGGACTCAGCTATTGCGCGACTTGCGACGGGAACTTTTTTCGCGGCAAAACGGTGGCGGTGGCAGGCGCGGGATATTATGCCGACGAAGCCGTGGCATATCTTCGTCCGTTGGCGGCAAAATTGTACCGAATCCACACAAAAAGCATACCGCAAAGCGAAGGGGTCGTATGCCTGGAAAACACGCGTGTCGTACGGTTTGAGGGGAAACCGCTTCGCGCTTTACAGCTGGAAACGGCAGGGAAAGAACACGAACTTGCGGTGGACGGATTGTTTGTCGAATTGGGATATACGCCTGCCGTAGGGCTTATTCGCGGCCTTGTGGAGACCGATTCCGCGGGGTACGTGGTTTGCGACGAGCAAATGCGCACGAGCGCGGAAGGGATTTTTGCCGCGGGCGACGCACGCAGTAAACCGCTTCGCCAAATCGTGACGGCAGTGTCCGACGGCGCCGTTGCCGGTCAATTTGCCGCGGCGTTTGCGCGCAAGCGAATGCGGTAAAAGTTTTTGCGCGGCTTTTTTACAAAAAGTCGGAAAAGCGTTGCATTTTGCCGCGTAACGTGCTATAATGATAATAGAAACAAAACGGAGGTAAGAAAATGGACGACTATCCAAGTCAACGATCAAACTGTCTGTCCGCACCTCCGATTTGCCAAGCGTAAATTACGGTTGCCTTTTGTCACGGGCGGCGCGGACGGAAATATCGTTCGGGTCGCTTGTTTTTTAGACGGGAGGGAATACTATGCTGAATATTTACAAGATGTCGCCGCAGAGTCGTGAATTAAAGCAATCGGAGGCGATGGAAAAGGGCTGCTGGATCAACCTGGAGAATCCTTCGGATAAGGAGCTCGAGGAGGTTTCGCGTACGACGGGGGTGAGCGAAGATATGCTCAAGGCCGCCCTCGACGAGGAAGAACGCGCCCGTATCGAGACGGAGGACGGCAACACGCTGATTATCGTGGACATACCCATTATCGACGAAAGCGCCGATTGGTATGTGTACTCCACGTTGCCGCTGGGCATTATCACCAACGAGAACTTTTTCATCACCGTATGCTTGCGCGAAACGACGGTGCTCGGCGATTTTATGAAGGGGCGCGTGCGCAATTTCGACGCCAACAAACGCACGCGGTTTATTTATCAGATATTGTACGTCAATGCCGTAAAGTATCTGCATTGTCTGAAACAGATCGACAAGACGAGCATGCGCGTACAGCAGACGTTGCACCGCTCCATGAAAAACAAAGAGCTGATACAGCTTCTCGACCTCGAGAAAGCGCTCGTCTACTTTTCCACTTCGCTCAACAGCAATCAGATCGTTATAGACCGTTTGCGCGTCATGAGCGCGGTCAAACACTACGAAGAAGACGACGATATTCTCGACGACGTCATCGTAGAGAACAAGCAGGCCATCGAGATGGCGACCATTTACCGCGACATTATGTCGGGTACCATGGACGCGTTTGCCAGCGTGATCAGCAATAACCAGAATATCGTCATGAAGTTCCTGGCGGCCATCACTATCATACTCACGATTCCTACCATCGTTGCATCGCTTTGGGGTATGAACGTGGGCGTTCCGTTCGGGGATACCCTTTGGGGATTTTGGGCGGTTGTCGGCATCATCCTGGTGATTACCGTTCCGGTGCTGATTGTCATGATCAAGAAAAAAATGTTTTAGCTGCGTTGCTTTGTAAAACTTCGGAAACCTGTTTACGTGAGGTGAAATTATGGCTTTTCTCGAATTCCGTTGTCCCGAATGCGGGTACGAAACGGAAGAAATCGTAAAGTCCGACGGCAAGTATCCCGATTGCCCCAAGTGCGGCACGCCGCTCCGCCAAAAGCTCAGCGGCAAATGTTATACCCATTGCGCCGGCAAATCGGGCGAGGGAGGCGGTTGCAACGGAAATTGCAGTTGTTGCGGCGGCTGTCATTCGTGAAAAACGGCGTATTTTGGCGTTGCGCGGGTACTTTGCCTTGCGGCAAAGAGGAGAATGTACATGAATAAAGTGATGGAAACAATTTTTGCGCGGCGTTCCTGCCGCTCGTATGTCACGGACAAAGCCGTGCCGGAGGATGCGCTCGGCGCGGTACTCGAGGCGGGTAGATATGCTCCCAGCGCTATGAACACGCAGAGCTGGCGTTTTACCGCCGTATGCGGCGAAGCGGCGCTCGACAGACTCAACGACGCAATGTTGGCGCGAATGGACCCCGCGGCGCGCGATCGTGCGGCGGGACGTGCC
>CAMUPJ010000188.1 GCA_947090725.1 uncultured Clostridia bacterium | reverse complement strand
TGCTCCGTAAGAATTGACGTTTTGCCCCAAGAGCGTAATTTGTTTGTAACCTTCCGCAAGCAAGCGTTTGACGTCTTCTATGATATATTTCTTTTCCCGACTGCGTTCTCTGCCCCGGACATACGGAACAATGCAGTAAGAACAGAAATTGTTGCATCCGTACATGATATTGACCCAGGCATTTGCGCCGGAAGTGCGTGCAATGGGTATGTTTTCTTTTATGGCGCTCTGCTCGGTGATTTCTATTTGCGTTCCGCGAGTATTGTTGCGTAAAACGTCGGATAGGCTGTCGATATTGTGTGTTCCCAAAATTGCATGTATAAACGGGCAACGCTTTTTTAATCGTTGTGCGGTGCCTTCCGATTGTGTCATGCAACCGCAGACAATAATTTTCATTGGCGGGTATTGTTCTTTTTCTTTCTTGAGGATACCAAGGTTGCCCAAAACTCTGGTTTCTGCGCTTTCCCGAACGCAACAGGTATTAAGGACAACGACGTCGGACGGGGTTTCCGTGCTTGGCACGTAACCGGCTTGCTCTAAAATGCCTGCGATTTTTTCCGATTCGTGCACATTCATCTGGCATCCGTACGTGATAATCCTATAGGTTTTGCTCATAGTGCCTCCACCCCTATTATAATGGAAAAAACGAAAAATGTATAGTAAAAATACTTGTTTGCATGGATTTTTCTTCAGATTGCAATACTATTTTTATGAAAATAAAACGCGTGCTGCTTGTGCTGTCGATTACGATTGTTTCCTTTGTATTGATACTCGGAATCGGATTTTTTCTTTTAACGAATCCGGCGGTAAAAATAGCGGGTTGGAAAGAATTGGATGTAAAACGACTGGACGGCATTTATAATACGATAACCGTAAAGGATCGAGACGGTATTGTGATTGCGGAAAATCTTTTGCCGCAAAATAGAATCTTTACCCCGCTTCAAGAGGTTCCGATGTGGACGCGTGACGCTTTTATCAGTATAGAAGACAAAAGATTTTATAAGCATTCCGGTGTGGATTATATCAGAATGTTGGGCGCATTGAAGAACAATATTTTTGCGGCGTCATTGCAAGAGGGGGCTTCGACTATTACGCAACAATTGATTAAAAACTCTCACCTCTCCAATGAAAAAACGTTTTTAAGAAAATTTCAGGAAATTCGCATCGCCAAACAATTGGAAAAAGTTTATACAAAAGAAAAAATTTTGGAAACGTATCTCAACATGCTTTATTTCGGCAACAATGTTTATGGGATCGGGCAGGCGGCTCGAAGCTATTTTGATAAAGAGGTTTCTCAGTTGGATATAGCGGAGAGTGCCTTGCTGGCGGGAATTATCAATAATCCCTCGCGGTTCAACCCCGTAACGCATGCCGATCGGGCAATAAAGCGTCGCAATACGGTAATCGGTCGCATGGTAGCTAATAATAAAGTGGAAGCGTCTGTCGGGGATTTGGAAAAGAAGAAAGAGATGGCAATCAAAATGCAAATTTTGCCGTATAGCACTTATATGGAGGGTGTGATTGCGGAAGCGAGTAAGGTTCTGGATTGTTTGCCGGAGGAGCTTTTTGAGAGAAAGCCGATCATTACGCTGAATACGTCCGCTTCTATATTTGATCAACTTTCATGTAGTATGTCTGACATACTACATGAAAGTGCGTGCAAAATTAGGATATTGGTGATTGAAAATCAGACGAGAAATGTGCTTTTTGACGAATCTAACGCACCGAGTGCCTCTACAATCAAGCGTCAGCCCGGTTCCACCATTAAGCCGTTCATCGGTTATGCTCCCGCCTTAGAAAAAAAGCTGGTGTTTCCCGCTTCTGTTTTGGTGGATGAACGCACGGATTTTGACGGATATTCCCCCAAGAATTTCGATGACCGATACTATGGAAAGATAACGGTTGCAGACAGTCTGAAATATTCTCAGAATGTTCCGGCGGTGAAATTGACAGACATGTCGGGGCTTCCCTACGCGAAAGCCGTAGCGTCACGTTTCGGTTTTACTTTCGGTGAAGAAGATCGCGGACTTGCTTTGGCATTGGGCGGTTTGCATGACGGCGTAACATTGCAGCAGATTGCAGATGCTTATGTAACTTTAGCCAACGGCGGTATATATTCCCCCAGTCATTATATTGCCGATATTTGTGCGGAGGGAAAATGTATATATGAAAACAGCCTGCGGGAAACGCGAGCTGTCGGAGAGGATACGGCTTTTTTGCTTTCGGAAATGTTGCGGGCGTGCGCAAAGAGCGGGACGGCAAAAAAATTGAGTGTATTTGATAATGTGGCCGCTAAGACGGGAACCGTAGAACGGGGAGAAAAAAACAGCGATGCGTATTGCATCGCCTTTACGCCGAAATATACGGTAGCCGTATGGTATGGAAGCGATGAGGAAACGGGACGTATCTACGGAGGCCGAGAGCCTACGGAACTGGCAAAAACCCTTATCGGCGAATTGCATGATGTAAGCGCGTTTACAATACCGTCCGAGGTGGAAGTTCTGGATGTTGACCGCAAAAAGTTGTATGAGGAAGGCGTAGTATATCTGGCCTCCCCTATGCTTCCTAAGCGTTATCGGGAGTCGTTCTACTTTTCCAAGAACAATTTGCCCAAACGATTTTCCTATCCCGAAGTGCCGTTTATCTTTGAGGATGCGTTCGATTCAACGGATTTTAAGAATTTCGAGATTGTCGATAGCGTCGGATAACAATGCTTCGTAATCATCGATTTTTGCTTCTTCTTCCGTAACTTTTATGAGCGTAGGCCGTGTGACGGGGCTTTCCGGTAAAAACACCGTACAGCAATCCTCATACGGCAGAATGGAAGTTTCGTAGGTTCCCATTTTTTCCGCAATGTCGATTATTTCTTGCTTATCCATACCGATCAGAGGGCGGAATATCGGCATGGTTTTTACAATATCATTGGTGACGGTAATGCTTTCCAGTGTTTGACTGGCGACTTGTCCGAGGCTTTCTCCGTTCACAATGCACCCGCATTCGTATGTATTTGCGACTTTTTCGGCAATACGCATCATAGATCTGCG
>CAMUPJ010000187.1 GCA_947090725.1 uncultured Clostridia bacterium | reverse complement strand
TGTTTGCGGAAAAATCGGTTAGTTTTTTACGCGTTGGCCTTTGCGGTACTGCAAGGGCGTTTGTCTGTATTGCGACTTGAACGATTTGATGAAAAAGGAGAGGGAGTCGTAGCCGCATTCTTCGCAAACGGAAAGTACGGTGTCGTCGGTGTAGCGAAGTAGTTCGGCGGCATAGTCGATACGCAATCGATTCAGGTATTGCACAATAGAAACGCCGGTGTACTGTTTGAAAATTTTCAAAAACTGCGAGTGAGAATAGTTGGTGTGAGCGATAATGTCGCTCACTTTTTGCGTGAAGAACGCGGGCGCCTGCAATTTTTTCAGTACGTCCAAAAGCACCGGCGGCGCGTCGATTTTTTTGATAACGTGTTGGGAAAAATAAATACCGACCACCATGTTCAGCACCGACTGCGACAGCCCCTCTACGGGTTGAAAGGCGCCGTCTTGTTCTGCGGAATACACAAGGCAAAGCGTGTCGAGGTTGCGGCACAGTAGGTCTATCGACTCGCGCATGGACGCGTCCAAGCGAATATGAAGCAGCCGCGAGTCGCTGTTGAGTTTTCCGTACAGATCCGCCGAATAGTTGTTGCATATTTTTTGCACCGTTTCGGACGAAAAATAAATATCGCGGTGCAAGTGCGGCGTTGTTACAAAACGTATCTCGTGCAAATGCTGCGGACCGAGCAAAAAAACGTCGCCCTCGGTTGCGGTGTATTTTGTTTCGTTTACGATGTTGTCGGTGATGCCTTGCTCGAAAATAAGCAGTTCCCACTGATTGTGTCGGTGCGGCGGGTTAGGCGTAAAATACTCGCGGGTGACTTGGTTGCGCCCCACGGTAAGAAGTTGTACGACATTCTTTTTCATGAGAATATTGTAGCCGTTTTGTCGGGTATCGTCAAGCAAATCGCAGAAAACAAAAAATAAAGCTGTTTATAATGGTACCCTTATCGCCATATTGATAGCTAAATCATAAAAAAGAGCAGTTTTATGCGAAAAAAAGGCAAGACAGTCGGGGGGGGTATGGTGTATAATTATATCGTAATAATCACAAGCGGGGTAAAAGGATGGGAAACGTACTTATAAAAACCAAACGAAGAAAGCGCAAAGGAATACAGCACGGGCTTAAATTGGGACACGGCTGGTTTGCGCTTATTTTGCTTGCGCCCGCACTGTTTAACTTTATATTATTTTGGATTACTCCGAATATCAGTTCAATATTTTTGTCGTTTCAGGACACATTCGGCAAATTTACGCTCGGTAATTACAAGTGGGTGCTGGAGCAACTGTTTTCGGGCGATGACGGCGGACTGATATTCGAAGCGCTTACCAATACGCTTATTTTCTTTTCGGTAGGCTATTTTATTATACAAACATGGAATATCATTGTGGGCTATCTATTTTACAAAAAGTTGCCGGGATACAAAATATTTCGGTTTATTCTCAATTTGCCCGGTATGCTCGGCGCGCTTATCATGGTTTCGCTTTTCAAAAACATAGTGGGACCGGAAGGACCTATCATAGACTTTTTATATACGCACGGCTGGATCAGCGAACGGTATATGCTTTTATTCGATACTCGGTTTGCTATGGCTACAAGCGTTGCGTACAGTTTGTGGCTCTCTATCGGCAGCGTGTATCTTTGGACGAGCGGCGCGCTTGCACGTGTGCCTACCGAACTGCTGGAAGCGGCAAAGTTAGACGGTATTACGCCTTTTAAGGAATTCATTCACATTATTTTGCCGATGATTTCGGGTACGCTTTCCACGCTGTATATTATCGGTATATCGGGCATACTCGGCGCGGGCGGGGCAACGCTGTACCTTACGTTCGGCGAATACGGAACGATGACGCTCAGTTTTTGGATAACCAAACAGGTATATATGGGGCAAGGCTCGGGGACGACGAGCGCACTCGGCATTTTGATGACGGCGGTGTCGTTGCCGCTTGTGTATTTCACAAAGTGGCTGTCGGGCAAAATCATTCCCGACGTGAGTTATTGAGCGGAGGGGAATCATGCAAAACACATTCGAAAGCAGTAATCTTTTGTATAAAGACGTTTTTGCAAAACGCAATAAAATAAAAAAGTCGCGCGGCGAAATCGTTTTGTATTCGGTAATGTTTGTCATTATACTGATAAACTGTCTTACCATTGTGGGCGCTTTTGCCATTACCTTTGTCAATTCGTTCAAAGATCCTTTCGATTACGCGCTCGGCAATACGTGGAAATTCCCCACGATGGGGTGGCATATTGAGAATTATACGGAGATATTCTCAACGCTCGAGGTGAACGGTACGTATTTCGGCGGTATGCTGTGGAATTCGCTGTGGCAAACGCTAGGGCAGTTGTTGCTTACCATAGCAAGTACCGCAATGGCGTCTTATGCGTATTCCAAATACAAATTTTTCGGAAGAAAAGCAATATTTTTTATCGTTGTCGTGCTTCTCACCATTTCGCTTCCCGGTTCTATTCCCGCAACCTATAAGCTGTATTCTGATTTGAACATGCGCAACAGTTACTTGTTTTTGATAGGCTGTACGGCGGGATTCGGCGCAAACTTTCTCATATTCATGGGATTTTGGCGCAGTATCGATTGGGCGTATGCCGAAGCGGCGTATATCGACGGCGCCAACGAGTGGCAGGTGTTTGTTAAAGTCATGATCCCGCAAGGGTTGCCTATCATGGGCGTAAGTATCATAAACGGATTCATTGCACAGTGGCTGAGCGCCGATCCGAGTATGTTGTATTTGCCCGAAATGCCTTCGCTCGGCTACGGGTTGTGGGTGTATCAACAGCGAAGCGCGGGCGGTATGAATTATCCGGTGTTCTTTGCCGCGCTTATTGTGGTGGCTATTCCCAGTATTATTGCATTTATCTGCTTGCACGACAAAACAATCAAGGCAATGAATTTGGGCGGACTCAAAGGTTAAACGAAAAAATAAAACCGTAAGGAGAAATGATATGAAAAAACTGTGTAAAACGTTGTTGACTGCGGCGCTTGCCGTAGCGCTGTCAATTTCGTTTGCGGGGTGTACCGCAGGCAAGGTGGACAATTCGG
>CAMUPJ010000186.1 GCA_947090725.1 uncultured Clostridia bacterium | reverse complement strand
TCTCCCGCGCCCGCTTTTTGTAGCGCCTTGATGACGCCGTCATCGCGCAGACGCTTCTGAAAATAATTGAAACTGTCGTAACTGTCGAGCACCACGCCGCGGGCAAGTTCCTCGATCATTCCGCCGCAAACCTCGTAGGCCCCGTCGTCGTCTCTGCGCACCGTAAATCCCGTCGTATCCCGATCGGGATAAACAAACGGTTCAAACACAAGCGGCGCAACGGGCGGAAGATCGCGGAGCGTCTCCCATACGCTTGCCAAAAGCGCGTCCAGCCCCTGCCGCGTCACGGCACTGACGGGAAAACACGACAACTTGACTTTCTTACGGAATTCGGTAACCGCACGGTCGTCGGGCAAAAGTTCCGCTTTGTTGAGCGCAACAATCTGCGGACGCCGCGCAAGTTCGGGCGAAAAATCCTTCAGCTCGCGGTTGATATTGCGGAAATCTTCGATAGGGTCGCGCCCTTCGCTGGAAGAAATATCCACGACATGCACAATCAGCCGCGTGCGTTCCACGTGGCGCAGAAAGTCGGTACCCAAACCCGCCCCTTTGCTTGCGCCGTCGATAAGTCCCGGAATATCGGCTACCACGAATCCGTGATCATAGTAGCGTACCGAACCCAAATTGGGCGACAACGTGGTAAAATGGTAATTGGCAATTTTGGGCTTTGCGGCGCTGATTACCGATAAAAGGGTACTTTTTCCCACATTGGGATAGCCGACCAATCCCACGTCGGCAATGGTCTTAAGTTCCAAAACGACGCATTTCTCTTCGGTCTGCTCTCCGAGCTGCGAAAAGTGCGGCGCTTGCCTGCGGCTTGACTTAAAGCGCGCATTCCCTTTACCGCCCCTGCCGCCGCGCAACACGGTAATGCGCTCACCGTCTTCAAACAGATCGGCAATCACGCCCCCTGTCTCCGCATCGGAAATCACGGTACCGCGCGGCACCTTGACGACAAGTTCCTTGCCGCCTTTGCCGTTACAGTATCTTCCGCTGCCTCGCTCGCCGTCGCTCGCGCGGAAATGCGACTCGTACTTGAAATCAAGCAACGACGTCATGCGCGCGTCCGCTTCGAATACGATATCCCCGCCCGCGCCGCCGTCGCCGCCGTCGGGGCCTCCGTTACTCACGTATTTTTCGGTATAAAAGCTCGTGCAACCCGCGCCGCCGTTTCCCGCTTTAATATAAATTCTGACTCTGTCTACAAACATTCTCACTCAGTAAAAAGCTTGGCAAAAACTTGTAAGATTTATACCGCCGCGCTTTTGTTATCCTATTAAAATTTTCTTAGCGCAACACCGTACGCCGCCGCCAATGCCACCCCTGTTATACGCTGAGTTTTTCGAGAATGGCTTTGCTGGCTTTCCGCCCGGCGCCCATCGCGAGAATCACGGTAGCCGCCCCCGTTACGGCATCGCCGCCGGCATAGACGTTCTCTACGCTGGTCTGCATACTCTCTTCGTCCACCACAAGCGTTCCTTTGGCAGAAGTTTTAAGCGCCGCGAAACTGTTCTTGATGAGCGGATTGGGACGGGTTCCGAGCGACACGATGACCATATCGGTCTCTATATCGAACGCACTACCCTCCACCGGCGCGGGACTGCGACGCCCGCCGGCATCCGGCTCTCCGAGCGCCATGCGGACGCAACGCATACTTTTTATCCAACCGTTTTCACCCGCAAACGAGACGGGATTGGTAAGCAAGCAGAACTCTACGCCCTCTTGCTCGGCATGATGAATTTCTTCCGCACGGGCAGGCATTTCTTCGCGCCCTCTGCGGTAAATGATTTTTACGCTTTCCGCTCCCATCCGAAGCGCGGTGCGCGCCGCATCCATCGCCACGTTGCCCGCCCCGATCACTGCCACGTTTTTGCCGCGTTGCACCGGCGTCGCGCTTGTCGGCAGGTATGCTTTCATCAGATTAACGCGCGTGAGATATTCGTTGGCGGAATACACGCCGTTCAGATTTTCTCCGGGAATATTCATAAACATGGGCAATCCCGCGCCGCTCCCGATAAAGACGGCGTCGTATTGCTCCAAAAGCTCCTCTATCGGCAGGGTTTTGCCCACAACGGTATTCAGTTCGATTTTTACGCCGCTTTTGCACAGTTTATCGATTTCCGACTGCACCAACGCTTTGGGCAAACGGAATTCGGGAATGCCGTACACCAACACGCCGCCCGCTTTGTGAAAAGCCTCGTATATCGTCACGTCCACGCCGTGATTCCTTAGTTCCGCCGCACAAGTAAGCCCCGCGGGACCGCTTCCTACGACCGCCACGCGCTTCCCCGTTTTGGGTGCGGGATCGGGCGCTTTGGGATGCGACAGCATATAATCGCCCACAAAGCGTTCGCATCGGCCGATGGCCACCGGCTCGTCGACACGCGCCCGCAAACACATTTTTTCGCACTGTGTCTCCTGCGGACAAACACGCCCGCAAATGGCAGGCAAACTGCTCGTCTTGCCGATGAGCGCCCCCGCTTTCTCGTAATCGCCTTCGGCCGCCGCCGCCAAAAAGCCGGGAATATTTACCGACACGGGGCACCCCTGCATACAAGGCGCATTCTTGCAGTGCATACAACGCGCCGCTTCCGCTCTGACCAGCGTTTCGGTATACCCGAGCGCCACCTCTTCGAAATTGCGAGCGCGCACCGCGGGTTCCTGTTCGGGCATTGCGTGTCTCGGTTTCTTTTCGATTGCCATGTTACCGCACCTCCCCCGTAATTTTGCATGCATGCGCCGATTCCTGTTCGCGATATGTTCTGCTTCGATTGATGGCTTCGTCCCAATCGATGAGATGTCCGTCGAACTCGGGGCCGTCCACACATGCATACTTGGTTGCGCCGCCGCACGTCAGTCGGCAACCGCCGCACATACCCGTGCCGTCTACCATAATGGAGTTCATGCTGACAACCGTGCGAATTCCCATATCTTTCGTCAAGGCGCAAACCGCTTTCATCATGGGCATGGGTCCCACAGCAAACACGCAATCGTATGTATTTTCGGCCGCCAGACGTTTGAGTTCGTCGGTCACAAATCCTTTGGCGCCGCCCGATCCGTCGTCGGTAACAATATGCAAATTTTTAGCCGCCGCCGCGAATTCTT
>CAMUPJ010000185.1 GCA_947090725.1 uncultured Clostridia bacterium | reverse complement strand
CACCCGCAGGTTTCGTGGAAGACGAAGAAAACCATACCTGGCACATCAAGTCCGCCGAAGCGCTTGCTTACTGGGCACAGTTGGTAAACGTGAACGATGATAACACGGTTGCCGATGTTTCGTATCCGTACAGCACGCTTCGCCGCACATGGTATCAAGAAAAGTATATTGATAAGACCGAAGGTGCACAAGGCTATGACGACGCGGATATCTTCAAAACGGAGAACGCTTGGACGCTTTCGCTTGAATGCAACGTAGATATGGACGGACATGACTGGAAAGCCGTTGGCGACGGCGGTATGTACCTCAACGACATGACGTTCGAAGGGAACGGCCATATTATCAAGAATTTGGCAGTGAAGTGGGGCAAGATCGCAGGATCGCCCAATGTGGGCTGCGGATTCTTCGGCGTCATCACCGAATCGAGCATGACGATGCAAAACGTCACGTTTGACAGTGCGCTTGCATATGTAGCAGGTCATACCGATAACACGCAGAACTTGGCGATTGTTATGACAGCCATCAACGATGGCGAACGGTCCGGCTGGATGGGAGAAGCCAATCGTCAAACGGTAAAATTCGACAACGTAAACGTAATCAACAGCTCTTTGGTGGCAGGTCAATTTGCGCACAAATGCGGTTTCCTCCTTGCTCGCGTAGGCTCCGCCGATGCATTCGGCAAAGCGCGCGAACGTGTAATCGTGAATAACTGCACGTTCGACAACAATTTCATGGACGCCGACACCATTCTCGGTGCGGTATTCGGCATGATCTATACGGTAGACGCGCCGCACGGTATGCAAGTCAGTGATACTACTATTAAAGATCAAGAATTCGGCGGGGATTACTATACTGCCGATCAGCATCAGATTATCTTCAATATCGAAAATCTGACCGTAACCAACTTCAAGGCGATCACGACCAACAAAGTTGCCGGCAACGTGTATAAGAACTACAAGGGCGAAGAAGTAACGGGATACGGCGAACATATCGTCGGCACGTTCGGATGCTGGGAACAACACACGTCCAACGCATTCCCCAACACCCCTGTATTCCTTGTAAATGGCAACTGGTTTACAATGGACGCCGACATCGACTATGATTATATCGATTTGCAACTCGGCAGCCAACGTGGGGCTACAATCGGCAAAGCAATCCGTAATGCCGCTATGCTCGGTGCAGTAGACAACACGCTTAGCGAAATCTTCATCACCGAAACGTTTGCAGCAAACACCACTGCTGTGGATGCTATGTCCGTATACACCGGCAAAATTTACCTTGTAGGCGGCGCTACGCTCGATGAAGAAATTTTGGAAGTACTCGACGCTTCCGTAGAAATCTACACCATCGGCTACGAGCGTGACAAAGACGGTAAACTTATGGTAATCGACGCCGAAGGAACGAAGATCGGCCGCTGGGTGGAAGGCGCTTTGGTAGAAGGCTCCTACGACAATGAAGGCAACTTCACCGAAACGACAACTTCCGAGCCTGAGCCCGAACCCGTAGAATAAAAAATATCACGGATGCACTTAAGCAAAAAAAGAGTCCCATGTTGGGACTCTTTTTTGCTATACTCGCCTAACAAAAAAGAGCCTCTATACAAGAGACTCTCTTTTTGTATTGGGTTATTTGATTTATCGGAAATTATTCAGCTTCGGTAAAATTACCGTTAGCGTCGTAGCTACCTGCTACCAAAGCGCCTTCTACCCAACGACCTACCGCTTCACCGTCAGCGTCCAAAACAATCAGTTCGCCGTCGTTATCGCGCTCGTAGCCGATGGTGTAGATTTCTACGGAAGCGTCGAGTTCAGCCAAAACTTCTTCATCAAGCGTAACGCCACCCACAAGATAAAGCTTTCCGGTGTATTCCGACAGTTCATCAAGACATTTAATCTCAAATTTTTGCGTGATGAAGATCTCAGCTTTTTCATCTACAAGCGCATCTTTGAGTAAATAGTTGCTTCTGGCAATAACCGTGTAGTGAGGCGTCACGACATTATCCTTAGAAGTATCTTTATGATTACTTGTAGAAAGGTTGAGATCAATTAGATCGTAATCTATTGCGGCATCGAGACTCATCCAATTTCCGTTTACAAAGAATACGGGAGTATCTAGGAAGGCGCCATCCACACGCTGTTCCCAGCATCCGAAAGTACCGGGAATATGCGAGCCGTAATTGTTTACAGTATGACCGAAATAGTCCGTATGCGTAACAGGCGATTTCGTATCTCCGGTAATTGCTTTGAAGTTGGTTACCGTAAGATTGTTGACACTGAAAAGCGTTTGATTTTGCGTTTGTGCACCGCCGTCCGCACTATTCGTATGCGGGTTGGATGTTTGCGCACCGCCGGGAGCATCGGTTGTATAAATCATGCCGAATACGGCGCCGAGAATATTATCGGCGTCCATGAAGTTATTGTCAAGCGTGCAATTGTTAACAATAATGTGCTGACGCGCCTGTCCCCAAGCGTCTGCAGAGCCTACACGACCGATTAGGAAGCCGGACTTGGCAGTATAGTTGCCGCCAATGATAGAGCTGTTGATTACGTTTACATTGTCGAACTTAACAGTCTGACGATACTCGTCACCGAACCACATAGATTGGTTTCCGTCTTGTATGCCCGATATAACAATACCAAGATTTTGTGTGTTATTACCGTGTGCGTCCGCGTAAGCTACGGCGCTATCGAACGTAATATTTTGAATCGTGAGGTTGGATTCAACGATAACGCCGAAGAATCCACAACCTTGCCAGATAGCAGGGCCTTTTGCCGCAATCCATTTCGTGCTCATATTTTTGATGATGTGGCCGTTGCCTTCAAATGTAAGCCCGTTCATGTAGGAGCCACCGTCACTTACAGGCGTCCAATTCTGACCATCCATGTCGATATTACATTCAAGCGAAAGCGTCCAGGCATTGTCAGGTTTGAAAATAAGGTCATCATCGTAATCAGAAGAATGATCTATATACTTCTCAATATACCACTGACGATGGAAAGTAGTGTACGGATAGTTAATATCGTTACTCGCACCGCTGTCGTTAGCGTTTACCAAGTTAGCCCACCAGGCAAGGCCTTCGGCCGAAGTGATGTGCCAAACGCGATTTTCTTCGTCCTCCACAAAGCCTGCGGGTT
>CAMUPJ010000184.1 GCA_947090725.1 uncultured Clostridia bacterium | reverse complement strand
ATTCTATACACGGATTCTCTTCCCCGAACATTTGCAAACTGATTTCGCGAAAAGCTTTGCATTTGTCGTCGAGAGGATTTCCCTCCTCCATGCCGTTCAGATAGGCGATTTTCGTGTGGCCTTGCGCGGCAAAATGTTCGAGAGCCTGCTTTACACCGCTATGGTAATCGAACTCCACACGGTTTACGCGCGCCTCGTCGGGCAACAAATAATTGCCGCAGGCTATGCTCACGCCGTTTGTGACAAGAACGTCTATGTCTTTCACGCTCACTTTATCGGGAACGGACGCAAAGAACAATCCGTCTATGCGGCGGGCGAGCATCATTTTGATGTATTCCTGCAAGCTCAGTTGTCCGGTACAGATATTGACGAAATATCCGCGCCTTACCGCCTCTCTCTCGAAAGCCATGATAATGTCGCCGTACATGGAATTTGAAATGTCGTTCGCTACTATGGAAAGAATTTTGGTCTGTTTGGTTACCATACTGCGAGCCGCCATGTCGGGACAATAATTAAGCGCCTCTATCGCGTCGGCGACACGTTTGCGAAGCTTGGGCGAAACGTACCGCGAATCATTTAATACATACGATACCGTCGACAGCGACACACCCGCTTTTTTCGCAACTGTAGCTCTTGTAGGTTTCCCGTTCAAAAAATCCCTCCGCCATATTAGACACGTGTCTAATATCAGCTTCATTATAACACGGCTTTTGGCGATTGTCAATACCCAAATTGAAATTTTTTATAATATTTTTACACTTTTTTTATATATTTCGGGACTGACGCCGCAAGGGGAACGCAATTTTATGCGCTAATGCGCTATACGTACGTAAAGCAACACTCCTCAAGCGAAAATCCCAATTCCTCTTTTGTCTTTCCATAGCATTAAAGCCATCGGTAATTAAGTGCAATTCCTTTCCCACTCTTCATAAATTGCAGATTTATTCATTGCCGCAACTCCTTGCGCTCATTATATGACACAAACACAAAAATTCAAGTACTGCCAATGATGTAGCATTGCCGCCAGTCGGAGTACTCCGCTGCGCTCCGTGGCGTTCGCGCGCTTTGCGCGCTCGGCTGAGCGAACCTTCGGTTCTCCTCTGCCCGATGACATAAAAATAACGCGCACCGCAAAGGGTACGCATTATTTTGGTGCCGCCGGTCGGAGTCGAACCGACACGGTATCGCTACCACCGGATTTTGAGTCCGGCGCGTCTGCCAATTCCACCACGGCGGCGCATCTTACATATAATAGCACATTTACATTCTGTTTGGCAAGCGATTTCGCAAACTTGCGGCGGTAAATTTTCAAAGGTTATTGCGGCAATGCCTCTTGCCCCGTCGGGAGTTTTTTCGACGCGCCTTCTTCGGTAAACTCGGTCATATTCTTCCAAAAACGTTTGGGCATATGGCTCATACGGCAACGCTCGTTATGACGCGCTTTGATTTCAATGGTATCATAGAACATTTTGAACAGGTCGCGGTACTTCTGCTCCGTAGGATCGGGCGCCGGTTGCTCGTATTCTTCCAACGGAACAAAAGCGCACTTCCCCTCCGAATAGACAAGCGCCATACAACGCGCACTGTCGTAGACAAGAAAACTTTCGCGCGGAAAGCGTTGGATAAAATGTCCTGCGATCAGCGGCAAAACGTTGGCTTTGGGTGAAATCACCGAAGTCAATATTCCGCCACTGTCGGAAAAACGGAGAAACTGCAAAATGCGGTGCCGCTCGTTCATAGTAAATTTAGCGGCGCCCGACACTGCCGCCACGCACTCGTCGGCCACCCTGCGGTACAGACTTCCGCCGACCTCGAAACCGAGTTTCCAATACGCTATGATTTGTTTTTCTATTCCTTCGCGTTCCGACAAATAGGCGCGCTCCCCCATCTTCAGAGCATTCCGTCCCATTTTGGCAACTATGCCTTTGCGTACCCGCGCAACTTTGTCCTCTTCGGACGGGATACGCACGCACGGCAGAAATCCGCCGTAATCGGCAACGATATCGGCAGGCGTCTCTCGGCGGGAAAATACGGCAAAAAGACAGCACAACAGTCCGTCGAAACTTCCGTCGTACACGTATACGGGATGGATTGCATTGTCGTTATCGCCCATTTTCATGCACGCTCCCCGTCAGAATTGCCCGATCAGCGCCTTTATCTCTTCTTCGCCGCCCGCTTGCGGTTCTCGGTCGAAAAACGATATCTGTTTGGCGGTAAGGCGCGAATAGCTCACGTCGGAGAGAAGACTGCGAATGACGGCATTTTCCGTCAGCTTGATGTTTTCGTTACGCTCGCCGCACTCTATAAAATACCGGGCGCGCTTTAAGACCACGCCGATGCGCTTGAGCGCGGCAAAATCCAGCGATCGACTGCGCCGCGCCGCCACGATACGCTTGGCACTCGTCACACCGACCCCGGGAATCCGCAACAACATTTCGTACGGGGCGCGGTTTACGTTGACGGGAAAATACTCGAGATGGGAAATCGCCCAGTTACACTTGGGGTCGAGATACAGATTGAAGTTCTCGCCCTCCTCCAACAGTTCTTCTGCCGCAAACCCGTAGTACCGCAAAAGCCAATCGGCCTGATACAAGCGATGCTCCCGCAGGAGCGGCGGATTCGTTTCCGTACTCGGCAAAAGCGAAGATTGTACCGTAGGGATATACGCCGAAAAAAATACGCGCTTTAAGCTGTACTGTCGGTACAACGACTCGGTCAGACGAAGTATCTGACAATCGCTTTCGCCGCTTGCCCCTACGATCATCTGCGTACTCTGCCCTGCGGGCGCAAATTTGGGCGCATGGCGATACTTGGCCACGGCATGGCGCGACTCGGTAATCCCGTCGCGAATCTGTCCCATCGGCAACAGAATATCCTTGCGGGATTTGTCGGGCGCAAGCAGATTAAGACTCTTTTCGCTGGGAAGCTCTATATTCACGCTCATACGGTCGGCCAACAATCCCAACCGATACAATGCCTCGCTGTCGGCGCCGGGAATCGCTTTGGCATGAATATACCCGTAAAATTTGTATTCTTCCCGCAAAATGCGCAGCGCTTCGGTCATCAGCTCTGTAGTGCGGGTCGCATCCCCTATCACGGCAGAGGAAAGAAACAGGCCTTCTATGTAATTGCGCCGGTAAAAATTTATGGTAAGCTCGGCAATCTC
>CAMUPJ010000183.1 GCA_947090725.1 uncultured Clostridia bacterium | reverse complement strand
TCTACGGTCTTGCCAATCTTCTCCCGCGAGGCGTACGGCAAATCGGCCATCTTTTTGCCGAACACGCGGAGTTTTCCGTCCAAATAGTCTTCGATGAGCGCAATGGTCTCCTCGTCCATCTTTTCGCCGCGCATATTGAGCAATTTGATGCCGTTATCGTAATAGGCATTATGACTGGCCGAAATCATGATACCGCAATCGAATTCGTCCACCCGCGTCATATAGGCCACCGACGGCGTAGTCGTGACGTGCATCATATACGCATCGGCTCCCGAAGCGGTCAGTCCCGCGATCAACGTGTATTCAAACATATAGCTCGATCTACGCGTATCTTTCCCGATAACGATGCGCGGAGCGGAGCAATCCCCTTCTCGGCGCCGTTTCTCCCCGTAATACCACCCCAAGAATCTGCCGACTTTATATGCATGGTCGGCCGTAAGCGTTACATTTGCCTCCCCGCGAAATCCATCCGTCCCGAAATATCTGCCCATTTTGCCTCCTCGGCATTCTTTTTTGCCGTTTTATTGTATCACGGACAACGCCGCACTGTCAATGTATATCGATAATTTTCGCCAAGATTGCCGCCGCAAACGCGATCTCTTCTGTTTTTATATGCGCGCACTCGCCCGATGGTACCCTTTCTCGATACACCGCATCCCCCAGCAAAAAAACGTTCCCAACTGTATTCGGCCCCTTGGAACTGCTTTATCGGAACTTCCCCTCTACGTGCGCAAATTGGCAAGAGATATACCGGCAAACAGATAGCAACTCGCTTTTGCGTCCACGTTCAAAACACCTTGCGGTATTTCTCCCAACGGACGCGCATTCTGTCGTTGCAATGCACAAATTCCAATGACTTGCCCTGCGCTTCCACAGTGCGGTGAAGCTTCACGATTTTTTCAAGCGCCGTGGAATCTATGCGTTTCACTTTTTCCATATCCACGGTGACGTTCCCGTTTGACTCGAATTCTTTCAGCAAAATGTCTATAAACTTATTTATGTTTATAAAATAAAGCGTGCCTGTAGCAACAAGAACGGAACAGTCGTCTTCCGACTTTATGACTTGGAGTTTTATGCGCATATTCTGAATGTTTACAAGCACAGCCAACACAACCCCGCCGATAACGCCGTACGTCAGATCGAGCACTACGGTAAGAACGCATGTAACGACAAGCACCGCAACGTCGCGTTTTCCGAATTTGCATAACTTAAAAAACAGCGGAAATCTGCTCATGTTGATTGCTACCGAAATCAGTATCGCCGAAAACACGGCAAGCGGCACATACTTTAACACATTCATAAGCGCAAAATACATTATAAGAACAAATACGGAATGAAACACGCCGGTAAGCGGACTCTTAGCACCGTTTTCTATCCCCGCTACCGTACGCGCTATCGCGCCCGTCGCGGGAAGCCCGCCCAAAAGCGACGAAGCTATATTCGCCACGCCCTGCCCCAGGAGTTCTTGGTTGGGGTTGAACGGGGTATTGGTGAGTCCCGCCGCCACCGACGCCGACAGCAAACTTTCTATGGCGCATAAAAAAGCAATCACTACGCTGGGAATCACCAAAGCCCCGATTTTCACGTTTGCGATCTGCGAAAAATCCGGCAAAAAGAATCCCGCTTTTATGTTACCGTATTTGGACCCTATGGTTTCTATATTCGCACCGCAAAGCGCATTCAAGAGAGTACACAGTCCCGTACATACCAATAAAGCAATAAATGCCGCGGGAATCTTTTTATTGAGCTTAGGCAATAGAATTACGCACAAAAGCCCCACTGCGCCCACCGCAAAGGTAAGCCAGTGAAAAGTGGTAATGTTTTTTGCGTACGATACCAATTTTTCTATAACGTCGGTACCCGACGAATGAAACCCGCATAAGTCTTTTATTTGTCCCACCATGAGGGTTATGCCGATACCGGTAGTAAAGCCTATAATAATCGGGTACGGAAAGAACTTCATTACGCTTCCCGCACGACAAAGCCCCATTATGATCAGAAGCACGCCCGCTGCCGCGCCCGCTATGGCAAGCCCCAACAGTCCTATATCGGGATTCGCCAGATAGCCGAACAGTATCACGACGAATGCCGCGGTAGGCCCTCCTATCTGGAACCGACTGCCGCCAAGCGCCGCAATAAAAAATCCGGCTATGATCGCAGTCACCAACCCCATCTGTATACCGTGCGAAGACACTTCGCCCGGAACCGATTGTATTCCGAGCGCAATAGACAGCGGCATAGCAATGATGGCAACCATAAGTCCTGCCAGTATATCGCGCAGTACATCGGTCTTTTTATACGTTTTCAAACAATTTAACAGTTCGGGTTTCATATTACCTGCTTTCCTAATAATACACAACCCGTTTAGTATAGACGCATTTTATACAAAAGTAAAGAATTTTTGCATTTCGAATGACAAATTTACCGAACTTTGTCCATAACGGTAGAAAAATGTAGGATCTATACAAACTTCACGGCGCATCGAAAGCAGACGCTTTTTTGCAACTGATCAGAATGTGATTTATCGCGAAAACCACCGCGAAAACAATGAGCGGAATATTTGCCAAAACTATGCCGCTGAATATAAATATACAAGAAGGAATTACGGAAAGCGACAACGCCTTCAATTTGCCGTTTTGACGGCAACAAATTATCCAAAATATCAAATACGCAAGGCACATGCCGCCGTTTACCGATACGTACACAATAAGCGCATTGTCAAACCAAAAATCAAAATACGTGTACGGAATATTGAATATCATAAAAACCATACAGCCGTAGCGTCCTATTTGTTCAAAAAATTCAACGATTTTATTGCGGTAGTCATTCTGCGTGTCTTTGCTTTTTACGGCATAAATGATATTGGGTATCATAATGATTGCCATAATGGCAAGTCCGTAATAATTAAACCAATGCATAATTATATTCTCACCCGATAAGAAATTTCTACCGCCCGCTTAAAACAGGCTTGCAATATACGCATACAAACTCGCCGCGCCACAACTTCTCTTTTTCCGAATTCGTGATCAGCCCTATTAAACTCCTTTTCCATTATAGGCGAATCATAAAAACATGTCAAATACAATCGTATCATTTTGACAGTCGCTATGTACGTGACCGAACGCAAGATACGCCCGCAAACAAACTATGTGCGCCGAAGGAAACCTTCGCTATATTTGACATTGTCGGCAAAATGCACTATAATTCTAATTACATAATGCAGAATAAATCGGAAAATATC
>CAMUPJ010000182.1 GCA_947090725.1 uncultured Clostridia bacterium | reverse complement strand
AATGTTTCGACGAGATCCTTAAGGGGAACGCCGATATGCATCCCGAGAGCGCTTTTTATATGGTGGGCGATCTCGACGAAGTAAAGGAAAAGGCGAAAGAACTCTAAACGATAGCGATATGGAGACCATACGATGTCCAATACGTTTCAATTGAATATTGTGACGCCCGATCGTGCGTTTTTTTCGGGAGCGGTGGAGTCTTTGGTGATAAACACGCCGGACGGTGAGATGGGTATACTATGTCACGCATTACCGATGGTTACCGTTCTTAAGAGCGGAATTTTGCGGATTTGTCAGGACGGCAGATGGATGGAGGCAGTCAATTCCGACGGTTTTGTCTCGATCATGCGAGATAAAGTGACGGTTCTGTCTCAATCGTGCGAATGGCCTTACGAGATCGATATTCAGCGAGTGGATCAGGAAATCACGGTTTTGCACGATAAGGAGAAAAAAGCAAAATCCGTATACGAATACAAGATGGCAAAGGCGCAGTTGGCCGCACAGTTTGCCAAATTGAGAATCAAACGCCCGATCGATGACTGAAAACGGATAGGAACGGAGAATATTGCCGAAGCATACATAAGAAATGAACGGTGCGCAACGGAGGTGACAAACGCGTTACAGCTCACAATCAATCTTTCCGCCTTGGCGGACAATTTGGCGGCTTTGCGTCGTATGACAACGGCGAAAATTTGCGCGGTGGTAAAAGCCGACGCCTACGGGCATGGCATCGAAGTGTTGCGGGCGCTGACGGCCGCGGACGAGTTTGCCGTCGCAAGTGTCGGAGAAGCATGTGAAATTTACGAGCAAACGGATAAGCCCGTGAACGTGCTGTCGTCGCCGGACAAAACAGTCGCGTGCGGATATCGGGAGCGGATTTTTCCCGCAGTTTCCACCGTCGACGATTTGCGGTTCGTATCGGCGGCAGGTGGTGCGGTTGCCGTCAATATCAAGGTAAACAGCGGTATGAATCGGTACGGTGCTTCTCCGACGGATTTGGAAACAATGTTGAAAGAAGCGGAGCGATTACATTTGCGCGTCAAGAGTGTATTTTCGCATGTGTATGATTTGTCTGCCGCCGAACGACAATTTGCGATTTTCGATGCGTGTACAAAACCGTTTTCCGACTATATTCCGCAACGACATATTCTTTCGTCGCATTTCGTGCGGTTGCCGTCTTATATGCACCTCGATATGGTGCGTCCGGGGATCGTTTTATACGGCTACGGACATGAATGTGTAAAGAGTGTCGTGACCGCCGCTTGCGGGATTGTGCAGATACGGGAGACAACGGCTACGGACAATATCGGCTACGGACATTGCCGTAGCGGTCGACGTCGTACCGTTGCGGTGTTAGGGGTCGGTTATGCCGACGGATACCGCCGCAGGAGAGATAACGAACCGCGCTATGTCGTCATAAACCACCGTTTGTGTCCCGTTGTGGGGCAAGTGTGCATGGATGCCACAATGGTAGATGTAAGCGGTTTGGACGTGGCGGTCGGCGACCAAGCGCAGATACTCGGCCCGTTGTACGGTCCCGACGCATTGGCCGCGTCGTACGGCTCAATAAATTACGAAGTGCTTACCGGACTCGGTAAGCGGGTAAAACGAATCTATCGGATGGAACATGCATGACAAAAGAAGCATTGCGTTGCCGTTTGGCGCAAATAAGAGCGAACATTTCCCGTCGAGAGGAAAAAGACGCTTCCGTCTTCCGAATGCTGATGTCGCTCATCTCTGCTACGGCAAGCGTATTTTCCTATGTGTCGTTCGGGACAGAGGTCGATACACACGCTATCATTGCGCATCTGCGAGAGAGGCATCGCATGTGGGTTCCGCACACGGTGGGTAGCGAAATGCATGCCGTTCCGCTCGGTACAGCCGACGTAAGCTGTGTGGACAAGCGAGGGAATGCCATACCGGCAGGCGATGATTTCGAGGACGGACAAGCCGATGCGATCCTCGTTCCCTTGCTCGGTTTCGATGCGCGGAATTACAGAATCGGCTATGGAGCCGGTTGTTACGACAGGTACTTTGCACGCCATTCGGGCGGGCGTAAAATCGGGTTGGCATATGACGAACAGTTTTGTGCATTTGCGCATGAAAGCACGGACATCCCGCTCGACGTTATCGTTACCCCTACGAAAATTCTCAGGAGAAATATATGAAAAAAGAAACAAAAAAGAATGTGATAAGCTATCTTACAAGCACGCTGGCCCTATACGGTTGCGCACTGATTTTCTCACTGTTCAGTCTGATATTTTTTATTGACAAAATTCCCAAAGTAGTACAGTGTATCGTAAGTTTTGTCTTTATGGCGCCTACTTTTTATATGGCGTTTGCGCAGGGGAGAGGCAAAGGCGATCGATTGTTTAAGGCGAAAGCAAAAACCACGCTGAACGATATTCACGGTGAAATTGCGCTGGAGATACCCTATCATAAATGTGTATTTCACGTTATCGGGTTTGTTTTGCCGTTGACGTTTCTGTTTGTATTGGCTACGATTCTGCATAGTACGGCGGTGCGATTTGTCGGTATGCTTTTTACATTTCCGGTGGCATTGCTGTTTTCTTCGATAAACGTGTTGGATACAAGCAAAGTCATGCCGTCGTCGTTGGCAATATTTCTTCCGTATATATTTTTGCTTGCCGGCACTTTTGTGATGGGGTATATTTTCCGCGTTCGTACACTGAAGCGGCAACACGGAAACATAGAAAACGAGATAAGGATGTTTGACAACTGATATGCGTGTTATTGCGGGAAAATACAGAGGCAAGCGTCTTTTGGCGCCTGCGGATAAAAGCGTGCGCCCCACGACGGATCGTATCAAAGAGACGGTATTTAATATTCTCTGTAGCCGTTACGGCATCGGGGGAAGTGTGCTGGACTTGTTTTGCGGCAGCGGTGCCCTGGGAATCGAGGCGTTGTCTCGCGGTGCCGAACGGGCGGTGTTCGTGGACAAGTCGCCGCAAAGTGTACGTTTGACTTACGAAAATCTTAAGGGAATCCGAGAGCCGGTCGAAGTCTATACAACCGATTTCAAAGTCGCATTGGAAAAACTTACGCGACCGTTTGCATTGATTCTGATTGATCCGCCGTATCAGGATAGGTTGGAAGGAGAAGCATTGCGGCGCATAGCGGAGCGGAACTTGCTTGCGCGTGACGGCGTAATATTTGTGGAACATTCCCGCGAAAATGACTTGATAAATTTACCGCCATCCTTTATAATAGATACAAGATATTGCGGAAATACATGTATTTCGTTTATCACCCGTTCGGAGGAAGAACATTGACGGATATAGGTTTGTTGGCGGGTTC
>CAMUPJ010000181.1 GCA_947090725.1 uncultured Clostridia bacterium | reverse complement strand
GATTGAATATAGAGGCGGTGCTCGATAAGATTATCACCGATGTACCGCCGCCGTCCGGCGACGAACTAGCTCCGTTAAAAGCGCTCATTTTCGATTCCTATTACGATAATTACAAAGGCGCGGTTTGTCTTGTGCGCGTTATTGACGGTTGTGTCAAGACGGGTACGCGGATTCGTATGATGCACACGGGAAAGGAATTCGACGTTACCGAAGTGGGCATTTTCAATCCGAAACCGATTGTGTGGGAAACACTGCGCGCGGGAGACGTGGGGTATATTTGTGCCAGTATCAAAAACGTTTCCGATACTGCACCGGGGGATACGGTTACCGATGCCGCCAATCCTACGGCGCAACCTTGTCCCGGATACAAAAAAGTGCAACCGGTGGTATACTGCGGCATTTTTTCCACCGACGGCAGTCGCTACAACGATTTGAAAGATGCGCTTGAAAAGTTACAGCTCAATGATGCGGCGCTGTTTTTCGAGCCGGAAGTATCGGTAGCGCTCGGATTCGGGTTCCGTTGCGGATTTTTGGGACTTCTGCATATGGAAATCATTCAGGAGCGGCTGGAAAGAGAGTTTAATCTCGATCTTATCACAACGGCGCCGTCCGTCAACTATCATGTATATAAGACCAACGGGGAGATGGTTACCGTGACCAACCCCAGCAATCTACCCGCACCGGGAGAAATCGATCGTATCGAAGAACCGTATGTCAAGGCAATGGTTTTTACGCCGCCGGAGTATATAGGTTCTATTATGGAACTTTGTCAGGACAAGCGCGGCGTGTATGTGGATATGGTGTATCTCGATAAAATGCGGGTGCGGTTGGAGTATGAGATTCCGCTGAACGAGATCGTATACGACTTCTTCGACAGTCTCAAATCGAGAACGCGCGGGTATGCCAGTCTCGATTACGAGCTCAAAGGGTACAAAGCGGAGGCGCTTGTGAAGCTGGATATCCTGTTGAATAACGATATTTGCGATGCGCTCAGTATCATTGTACATCGTGACAAAGCGTATGCCCGCGGGCGCTCCATTGCCGAAAAACTGAAAGAAGTGATTCCCCGTCAGCTCTTTGAGATTCCCATACAGGCGTCAATCGGCGGAAAGGTTATTGCCCGAGAAACGGTAAAAGCGATGCGTAAAGACGTTTTGGCCAAATGTTACGGCGGCGATATTACGCGTAAAAAGAAACTTTTGGAGAAGCAGAAAGAAGGGAAAAAGCGCATGCGTCAGGTGGGGTCGGTGGAAGTGCCGAGCGAAGCCTTTATGTCGGTGCTCAAACTGGATGATAAATAAGAGAGTCGGGTATGGCGGAGACAAAGCAAGGAATTTACGTGCATATCCCGTTTTGCCGCAGTAGGTGCGCTTACTGCGGTTTTGTTTCGAGCGTCGGGCAATATGATATGCAGGCGTATCTCGATGCGCTTTTGTCGGAAATCGGAGAACGCGTGCGCGGTGCGGCCGATTCCGTGTATATCGGCGGTGGCACACCGTCCGTTTTACCGCGCGGATTGTTGCGTGTTATATTGAACAAAATCCGTGCTTGCGCGCAACTTGCGGAGGATTGCGAAATTACCGTAGAGGCAAATCCCGATAGTTGCGACCGAGAATTTCTGACGGAATTTCTGCAAAGCGGGGGGAATCGTCTGAGTCTTGGCGTACAATCGCTCAATGATGCGGTCTTGCGCAAAATCGGCCGTCGGCATACGTCTGCACAAGCGCGGGAGGCTGTGCGACTGGCAAAGGATTGCGGATTGCACAATATAAGTTGCGATCTTATGCTCGGTTTGCCCGGCCAAACCTTGCAAGACGTGCATAGCGCCGTCGGCGCGGTATGCGATTGGGGCGTCACGCATGTTTCGGTATATGCATTGGCGGTGGAGGAAGGAACGCAACTGTATCGTGACGGGTATCATGTGGAGGACGATGCGGCGGCGGATATGTATGACGAGGCCTACGCGCGTTTATCTTCCGCCGGATTTCTTCGATACGAAGTAAGCAATTTTTGTCGTGTCGGATTCGAATGTCGGCATAATCGTAAATATTGGCAGCGAGTGCCTTATGTGGGGGTGGGGGTAGCGGCGCATTCTTTCGACGGAGCACGAAGAGTATACAATACGTCGGATATTGCCGGATATGTAGCCGGCAGGCGGGATGAAAAAGGATATACCGTAAACGCGCGGGAGGCGCTGGAAGAATATATTATGTTGGGACTTCGGACGCATGACGGAATCGATTTTTCGAAGATAGAGGAACTGTGCGGTTATGACTGGCAGATGCGTAACGGGCAGGTACTGGAGGAACTGACGCGCGACGGCTTTACGGAGCGAACGGAAACGGGAATCCGTTTGCAAGATACGGCGTATTACGTAATGAACGAGATTATTGTGCGCCTTCTCGGCGACGTGTAAATTGTTCGAAAAATTTGCCTGCAAAGATTTGACATAGGCGTGCATATATGCTATAGTATTGTTAGCACTCGGGAGGCGGGATTGCTAATAGTCTATGCGCACCAGTGCTAATTTCCGAGGAGGTGTGAAGTGGGACTATCGAGCAGAAAAGAAAAAATCCTGCAAGCGGTCGTGGACGGCTATATCAATTCCTGCGAGCCCATCTCCAGCTCGGAAATCAAAGAGCGCCATTTGCCGGCACTCAGCACGGCTACGATCCGTAACGAGCTTGCCGCCTTGGAAGAAATGGGGTATCTTGTACAGCCGCATACGTCGGCGGGAAGAATTCCCACGGCCGAAGCGTATCGTTTGTACGTAGAGCGACTGATGCCCAAGCGGAAGCTGACCCGTGCGGAACTCAAAACGGTCAAACGGTATTTTAACCGCAAAATCACCGAACTGGACGATATTCTGAAAAACACCGCAAAAGTGATTTCGGAAATCACCAATCTTACGAGTGTTGCATATGTGCAGGACGTACACGATGCGGTCATACAGAATATCAAGATCGTAAAATTGACCGACACGACGGCCCTGGTAATTATCGTAACCAGTCTCGGAATTCTCAAAGACGCTACGATTTCCATCGGCGTCAATGTAGATGACGACTATTGCCGTATGGCAAGCGAGTTTATGACAAGCGTTTTTACGGAGCAGACCGTAAGCGCGGTGCTTAAGCCCAACGGTCTCATCAAAAAAGTCAGGAAAGAGTATGAGCAGGTTTTCAAGACGGTCATCAAGATTCTGCGCAATTACAGCCACGAAGAAATGATCAGCGATATCGTACTGGAAGGAAGCGCAAAAATATTGGAGCAACCCGAGTATGCCAACTTGCAAAAGGCGAAAGCGATGCTGGAGCTGTTGGATGCG
>CAMUPJ010000180.1 GCA_947090725.1 uncultured Clostridia bacterium | reverse complement strand
ATACTTTTTCTATTGCCTGCGACTTGCCTAAAACTCCCTATGGGAATTACTGTAAATGCGAGGAGTTTTTCTCTATTCCCTATGCGGTTTTATCCATCCGACTTTATTGCATCGTTAAGGTAAAATCCGTACTGCCGTAGTTGATAACAACGTTATACTTTTTGTTATTGCTATCGGTAAAGGTAGCGCGCAATTCGAGACGCAACTTATCGTCTTCCGTCTGCTCATGAAGCTCATACGTATAGGCTACGGAATCCAGCGATTTGCTTGTATATATACTGCTGACGCCGTCGAAAATATATACCGTATCGAGATCCGCTTCTTCGTCTTCATCCAATCCGTATACCGTGCGACCGTACATCACGTCGGGCACCACCAAATCGTACGTCTCATCGGTATCCAGACGTTTGAATGCGCCCACATCTCCCGCACGTCTCACAAAGATATACCGCACGTTTCCTTGTACGCGGAACACAAGGTGGTTATACGCATCAAACGAATACATGATGCTTCCCACGCCGCTCTCTTCGGTAATTATGGCAGTGCCGATACCCGAATAGGCATTGCTCAGACCGTCCAACACAATGCGACGGATAATCGACTGACTGTCCATGCATACATACACGCCGCGATAGTCGTCAAAATAGTCCGCATCCGCTTTCACGCAGATATGGTTGCCGTCTTGTAACGTCAGACGAAGTTCCGTCACACCGTCCGGCGCAACAAGCGTCGTAATACGGCTCACAAAATCGTCACGAACAAACATAAGCGTTTGCGTGTCACGATCGTACGTGAAGGTAACATTGCTGCCACAGTACGTACCCGTAGCGGAAAATCCGCTACCGTCGGGGCCGATATTTCCTATGTGGAGCGTTCCGTTCTCCGTGCCGCCGATAATCCAGTCCCCGCCGAAACAATTGTATACATACAGCGTACGGGTTTCACTCCCCAACACAAGCGCATAGCTTCCCGCACCGGCAGTCAGACTTCCGTTCGCGCTTCCCGAAACGGTTAGCCCCGTTCCGTTCAAACGATACGTGTACGTAGCGGTCGTCTCTCCCGTTTGGGACGAAACCGACATCGTACCGCCCTCGGTAAGATTGCCGCGACCGTCAAAGGAATATACGCGCCCTTCCGCGTCGGTAAGCGCAAAACCGTACCAATCGTCTCTGCGACGCAAGGTAAGCGTTTTGCCGCCTGCCGATACCGAGATATCCCCGCTCGTTCTGTTGTATTGGAGCGTGTACGTCACATCCTTATACGTAAAGGTTGCCGCAAGCGTTCCGTTCACAACGGTATACGGCACACGCACGGCGTCGGTGTCTTCGCCTATCCGCACACTGCCGCGCACCTCGAGATAATGTTTGGTACCGGCGAGATCGTAATTTCCCCAGCCGTTGAATTCCAAAACTCCCAGCGTCGTATCGGCACTCAGCCAGATACCGCGGTAATCATCGTACAAACAGAATGTGGCATCCTCCGCCAAAGCATCGTCTTCGATCGAATAGAAGCTTCCGACCAACGTTTTGGTCGTTCGTGCATACCGGAGCGTACCCATGGTCATGGTACCGAAATACAACGTCGCGATACCATCCGCATCCACTTCGTACGTAAGCGCAAACACTTCGTCCGTACCGCCGAAATCCACTTCGCCCGTGCCGTACCCTGCCGAACCGATACCGTCGAGCGTCAGACGAATGGGAATATTCTGATTATATACCCACGTACCGACATAGCTGTTCTGCGCATAATACGTTTCGTTTCCTATGGTCATCCAGCCGTCAACGAATGCAGCCGTAACCCCGTTACTCAGATGCGCCACACCGCTCTGAATGGTGTACGTACCCGTAAGCGGCTCGGTCACGGGAACCTTTTGCCCCGCAGCATCATAGCCGTAATACTCATACGTCCAATTACCGCATCCGTCAAAAGTATATTGCTTGTGCGCGGTTGCTTCTATCTCCCACGTCCCGGCAAAAGCATCGTATATACTCACGGCACGACCGTTTATTTCCGTAACGACGTCGCCCGAAAGCGTTGCCGTATACGCCGCGCCGCGTTCCGGAACGATCTCCAAAATTCCCTCGCCGAACGTGTAAAGGAACGGCATTTCCATACCGCCGGCATTATACAATCCGGTACCGTCTTTATGGAAAATATAGCTGACTGTTTTGTTGTCCGCAAGGTAATATTCTCCGTATCGGAAATCTTCCCGCTCGCAGTATGCGGAGAGAGAGGTCGCCGAACTGTTGATCAAAGAATACAGATCGTCGATAGCCAGCAGATTACCGTTCTTTTCCCCGCGGAACGTAACCGCAAAATACGTACTGCTATGGGCAAAATGCTCGCCCAATACAGTATTGTACAACCACACGTACGTACCGTCGTACGTATAATACGATTGATGATTCAATGCCCCGTTGCGATACGTCAAAACGCCGTTTTCTTCCAGCGAGATATATGATTTTCCGTCGCGCGCCGAGGTTTGCAGATAGTACACGCCCGCCACGTCCCGATAATCGGCAAATCCCGCAAACAGTGTAATCGCCTTGGTGGGCATAAACGCGTCGGGTACTTTCTGCTTAAGTTCGGCATCGAAATAATATCCGTAAGAGCGCATATTTCCCGCATCGATAAATTGCGGAATACCCTGCGAACGCAAATACCAGTCATTGAGCGGCAGATACGTATCCTCCACGCGCACCGTTTGTTCGGTAGCGCTGCCCGCTCCGTTTACGTACGACAACGTAACAAGATAGGACAGAGAAGAACTCTCGTAATTGATCGTCGGATATTCCGTATCGAAAATCCAGTCGCCGGCTTCCCACCCCAATATGTCTTTGTACCAATTTCCTCCCGACCCCGTGCCGGAAAAGCAATTGCGCATATAGGCGGAAACATCTTCGATATAATTCGACCCGCTCTGCCGGAGATATCCGGCAATTTCGCCGTGATATTCGTTCCCCGGAGCCACGGCGGAAGCGGTTGCCGTACCGATCGCAAAACTGTCCGTCGCTACGGTATTGCACTCCATAAGCCCCACGAGTCCCCCCGCATAAGCGGAATATGTGTTGGTGCTCTGAGAAGTTCCCACCCCAATGGTGACGGTACCCGGCGAATACGCCAATACGTCGCCTGTTGCGTAGCTGCTGCCGATATACGAATATGCCGAAGCTTGCCCTACAAGTCCCCCTGCACAGAAAGCGCCCGTCTTACCCGTCACGTCACCCGTCGCGTAAGAATTCACCACAACAACGGGAGTATTGGTCTCGGCAGGAAGCAGAGTGCCTGCAATACCGCCTGCCGCATACACAAGTCCGGAATCGTTGGCAATCGCAAC
>CAMUPJ010000179.1 GCA_947090725.1 uncultured Clostridia bacterium | reverse complement strand
AAGGCAGTGTATGCGGCAGGCGGACAACCGTTTGTGGAAATTCGCGATAATAAAGTGCAACGGGCCGTCTTGCAAGGCGGTAACGACGCCTACTTTAAGAATTGGTGCAAATACGATATTTACCGCATGCAGGATATGGATTGTTATATCGGCGTGCGCGGCTCTCGCAATTCGTTTGAGACGAGCGACGTGCCGTCATCGCAAACGGAAAAGTATTCGGTTTTGTATGCGCACCCCGTACACCATGAGACGCGGGTGGGGAAAACGCGTTGGGTAGTGCTTCGCTATCCCAACGACTCTATGGCGCAATTGGCGGGTATGCCCACCGAAAAGTTTGAGGATTTTTACTTCGACGTGTGCAATCTCGACTATTCCAAAATGGATCGGGCAATGGATTCGCTCAAAGCGCTGATGGACAAGACCGATAAGGTGCGCATTGTGGCGCGCGATACCGACCTGACGTTTTCCATTAAAGGGATCGGCGCAATCAAATGCGCGGGGGAGATGAATATTCCCGACGGCGAGGTGTACACGGCGCCCGTGCGCGACAGCGTAAACGGCGTAATTCACTACAATGCGCCGAGCATTCAAAACGGCACCAAATTCGAGGACGTGCGTTTGGTGTTCCGAAACGGTAAAATCGTGGAAGCGACGAGCAATTTCACCGAGAAGTGCAATGCGATATTCGATACCGACGAGGGCGCGCGTTATGTGGGAGAATTCGCTATCGGCGTGAATCCGTATGTGACCGAGCCGATGGGAGACATACTGTTCGACGAAAAGATTTCCGGTTCCATTCATTTTACGCCGGGCGCCAGTTATGACGACGCGTATAACGGCAATAATTCGGCCGTGCATTGGGATCTTGTGTTGATTCAGACGCCCGAATACGGCGGCGGAGAAATTTGGTTCGACGACGTGCTTATTCGCAAAAACGGACGGTTTGTGTTGCCCGATTTGGAGTGCCTGAACCCCGAAAATCTCAAGTAGAAAGGGTATCGTTTTTTCCCGACGAAGGGAAATCGTTGTCATCGCGAGGTGTTTATGGTAGAAGTAAAGACGATATTGAAAGCCGATCTTATGCGCAAGTTCAATGCGGAGCAAACAAAAAGCAAAATTTGGTTGCCTACCGTGTTGATGTTTGTGTTTCTTGTGTGCGGTGTCGTAGCTCTGTTGATGGATTGGGGTACGTTGATTTCTTTGGTTTTGATTATCGTGGGCGTTTTGTTGCCGTTGATATACGTACTGACCGCACGTTTTTTGATGGAGCGAGTACTGAAAGGAGCGCAATCTTTGCAAAGCGAAACGACGCAAATTTGGCGTTTCTTGGAAAACAATATTCTTTTCAACGAATCGGGTAAATATACGCAAGCATGCGATACGCAAATTTCTTACGATGCGATCTATAAAGTCGTAGAGCGTGAGTCGGCATTCTATCTGTTTACGGCAAAGACGCAGGCCTACATTCTGGATGCGAAAGGGATTACCATCGGGTCGCGCAAGGAACTGCATGATTTGCTGATCAATCGGATCGGTGCCAAAAAGTATAAATATTCCAAGAGATTGTACGCAAAGTAATGGAATTTCTGGAGAAAATGCGAACCAAATTCGGAGCAAAGTACGTCGCCGAAGACGCAGCGTCGTACATTTTGTATTGCTTCGACCACAGTGTTTTGGACGGGCGTGCGGTTCCTCTCGAACGGTTGGCGCACTTTTTGGGATTGGATATCCGTTGTGAATATCTGACGGGGGATTGTACCGAAAGTATAGGTATCGTGGCATTCGAACCGCAGAGAATCTATACGATGCAAGGACATTTGGATTTGCCTGTACCTACAGCGGTCGTCGAAAGGGATTCCATCGATCGGGGAGAGAACGGGGTGTACCGCTTTGCTCTCGCGTTGATGTGTGCGGAGTATCTTTTTTATGCGGCGGAGCACGACGACGGGAGTGCGCAACTTTCGTTTGGACTCGATTCGGTGGCGAGTCGTCATTGCAAGAACGTATCGTTGGAAGATGCTTTCGGCGAAATGGAGCGGCACGGCGAAGGGGCCGCAACGTTTGCGCTCAAATTGGCATTGCCGAAAAACGGATTCAAACGCCGCACGGTGGAGTTGTATGCCGAACTGGGCGTCAATCGCGCCACCGTCGACAGTGAAAAACATTTGCCGCAGGTATTGGAAGCGCTTTCGGCGCATTACGGTGTGCCCGAAGTGGCGGTTTTGGCGCGCATGCGTCAGTTGAATCTCTATTGATCCATGGCGTAAGCCGTTAGAGACCGATATGTAAAAAATTCGGTTTCCTCGTTTTTGCGAGCTTTTTGCAAAAAGAGCAGTCGATTCGCTTGCAAAAAGCGGGAAAAAAGTATATCATATATCTGCAATAAAAATTATTTTGTTTGGAGGAAAACAAAAACCATGGCAAACAATCAAGTTGTTAAAGTCGGTATCAACGGTTTCGGCAGAATCGGCCGTCTTGCATTCCGTCAGATGTTTGGCGCAAAGGGCTACGAGGTCGTTGCAATCAACGATTTGACCAGTCCGGCAATGCTCGCAAATCTGCTGAAATACGATACTGCGCAGGGTGGTTACTGCGGTACGATCGGCGAGAATGCACACACCGTAGCTTCCAAAGAACCCGTATATGAAGAAGACGGAAAAACCGTTAAAGTGCCCGGTTCCATCACGGTGGACGGCAAGGAAATCACCATTTACGCCATGCCTAAAGCGCAGGATCTGCCTTGGGGCAAACTCGGGGTAGACGTCGTGTTGGAATGCACGGGCTTCTACTGCTCGAAAGAAAAGTCGATGGCGCACATCACTGCCGGTGCAAAGAAAGTTATTATTTCCGCTCCCGCAGGCAATGATCTCAAAACCATTGTGTACAGCGTAAACGAAAAAACGCTGGACAAAAAAGATCAGGTTATTTCCGCTGCATCTTGCACCACCAACTGCTTGGCGCCCATGGCGAAAGCGCTCAACGATTATGCGCCCATTCAGTCGGGTATCATGAGCACCATTCACGCTTATACGGGAGACCAGATGATTCTGGACGGTCCTCACCGCAAAGGCGATATGCGCAGAGCTCGCGCCGGCGCCGCAAATATTGTTCCCAATTCGACGGGCGCCGCAAAGGCAATCGGTTTGGTTATTCCCGAACTTAACGGCAAGCTCATCGGTTCGGCACAACGCGTACCCGTACCGACCGGATCCACCACGATTCTGACTGCCGTTGTCAAAGGCAAAGACGTAACCAAAGAGGGCATCAATGCCGCTATGAAAAAGGCTTCGAGCGAGTCTTTCGGGTATAACGAGGATCCCATTGTGTCGAGCGACGTGATCGGCATGAGATAC
>CAMUPJ010000178.1 GCA_947090725.1 uncultured Clostridia bacterium | reverse complement strand
CATCGGCTTCTCCCGCATTGGAGTACTTTTTCACAATATGCGCCACAAGGCGCAGATTATGGCGGATCAGCTTCTCCCGCGCCGCGCCGTCTCCCGCATGCATTTGTACAAGGTATTCTTTCTCTTCTTCCAAAGAGAGCGGTTGCGGAAACGATCCTTTGTTATTAACGTAAGAAGTAAAACAAAAAACCTTGCTGAGAAATGTAAGAAAACTTTCAAAAATCATACAATGCACCTCTCGCTTAAAATGCGACCATACATTATATGAAGAATCTTGTCGAATTTTGCCTGTCCTACGCCGTTTATAACATAAAATATCTCCGAACAATATGTTCGGAGATACAAAGAAAAGGATCGTACAAAATTCTCTGTCGTCAGTCGATCAGACTACGGAATACACTTTCGGCGCAGAATATCGCCGGCGGAAAGCGGAGTATCGACAGAAAGCAAAAGACGCTGTTGAACGATCTTGGCATCTGTTACGGGCGCGCCGTCCACGTCGCGCAAATCGGCAACACGTATCGTTTTGCCGAATGCCGCCCCGGGCGAGAGAATTTCCAATTCGTCCCCCACACGGAAGCGATTGCGTTGCTCAACGGTTGCCTCATTTCCGCCCGAAAGCACCACGGCGCTCATTTCGTACGACTGCTGCGTCTTTGCCGATTGCGGAAACTGCTCTGCTTGACCGAAATAGAAACCCGTGTGGAACGCGCGGTGACTTGTTTTGTACGGCTCCTCCAAAAGAGACGCAGGCGGCACGTAATCCTTTGCGGACATAAAACCGTCCAATGCTCTGCGGTACGCATTCACTACCGTTGCCAGATAGTATGCCGTTTTGGCACGTCCCTCGATTTTGAAACTCGTAACGCCCGCATCCATCAATTTCCCGAGATAGGGCAACATATTGAGGTCTTTGCTGTTGAGAATATAGGTACCTCTCCCGTCCTGCGCTACGGGGAAATATTCGTCTTCCCGCGTCTTCTCGCACAAAGCATATTCCCATCGGCAACTTTGCGCACATTCGCCGCGATTTCCGCTTCGGCCGGTCGTAACGGCGCTTAACAGACACCGTCCCGAATACGCCACGCACATAGCGCCGTGCACAAAAGCCTCCAACTCGACGTCGGGCGGAATTGCGTCGCGTATGCGCCGAATATCGTCTATGCTCGTTTCTCTTGCCAATACGATGCGTCGCACACCCTGCCGTGCCCAAAAACGCGCCGACGCGCTATTAGTGGTATTGGCTTGCGTGGAAAGATGTATGGGAAGCGCGGGAACCGTTTCCCGCAAACATGCAATTACGCCGGGATCGGACACAATCACGCCGTCCACACCCGCTTGCGTCAAAAAACAAGCGTACTCCGTCATAGGCCGCAAGTCCGCATCGCTCGCATAAATATTGAGCGTAACGTATACTTTTTTGCCCTGCGCATGGCAAAAATGCACGGCTTGTGTCAGTTCCGATTGGGTGAAATTATCGCAATATGCCCGCAAACCGAAATCCTTTCCCGCCAAATATACGGCATCCGCACCGAAATATACGGCTGTATTCAATTTTTCGCGGCTGCCTGCCGGCGCCAAAAGTTCCGTCTTCATACGCAATTTTCTTGTCCGCATTGCGATGCGCTCTGCTTGATACTGAAACTTACGCCGTCGCCCACGGGCAATATACTGGTCTGGAGCGACGTATCTTCCATTAACTTATGTAGAAACAAATCCAATTTTTTTACCAATCCGCCTTTGTGATTGCGGATTTCCGTCTCGCCCGATACCATACCTTCATACAAAACATTGTCGCAAAAAAGAACGCCGCCTCGCCGTAACAAGCGACTCAAAAAGGGCAAATACTCGCAATACTGCGCTTTCGGCCCGTCCAAAAATATGAAATCGTACTCGCCGCGCAACGCGGGAACAATCTCGGTCGAATCCCCCGTATAGAATGTGACACGGTCGACCACACCCGCTTTCGCAAAAAAATCTTTGGCTACCCCGATGCGCTCTTCACTCTGCTCTACGGTATACAGCATCGCATGCGGCGCGGCTTGCAACATCAGAATGCCGCTGTATCCTATCGCCGTACCGATTTCCAAAATCCGGTCGGGGCGGCACAAGGTAATCGCTTGCCGCAAAAAGGCCGCCGTCTCGGGCAACAATACGGCAATAATATTCGCGTCGGCATACGCCGTAATCTGTTGCTCGATTGCATTGACCGGCCGCAATGCCAAAAGCTTACGGATATATTCACTTGTTTTTCCGGGCGTTTTGAAAGGCATGAAAAGAATCAGTTTTCCAAAATCATCGAAAGAATCATTGGACTACGGTGCGTCTTGCGGAACAGGAAGTTTTTAAGCTCTTTGCGGATTACGTTTTTAAGGGTATTGTAATCTCCGGCCACTTCTTTGATATCCACTTGCGATACGGCTCTGCGCACAATCTCTTTCGCTTCTTCGAACATATCGTCTTCTTTCTGATAAGCAAATCCGCGCGAAGTAATTTCCACTGCGGTGACTTCTCCCGAAACGGTATTCAGTCCCACCACCACGACAAACAGACCGTCTTCCGATAAATGCTTGCGATCGCGCAAAACGACGCTGCCCACATCTCCCACGCCGAGACCGTCCACAAGCAAATACCCGGCAGGCACATTGTCGCCGAATTTGATCGCACGCTTGGAAACTTTCACGCAACTGCCGATGTCGGTAAGAATAATATTGGAAGACGGCATACCCATACGCATAGCAAGCTCGGCATGCTTCTTTAAGTGACGGTATTCGCCGTGTACCGGAATGAAATATTTGGGCTTAATGAGAGAATGGATCAGTTGCAATTCGTCCTGACACGCATGTCCGGACACGTGTACTTCCGCCAAACGCTCGTAAATGACGCGCACTCCGTGACGATACAGATTATTGATGACGTTGTACACCATGCGCTCATTGCCGGGAATGGGCGACGCGGAAATAACAACGGTGTCATTGAACCCGAGACGGACTTTGCTGAACTCGTCGCTCGCCATACGCGTGAGCGCACTCATCGGCTCGCCTTGCGCGCCCGTTGTGATAATCACCAGATCTTTATCGTCTACGTTATTGATTTTTTCTATATCCACTACGGCATTTCTGTCGTAGTGTAATTCCCCGATTTTGGCCGCGCAATCGGTAATATTGAGCATACTGCGTCCGGAAAAAGCGATCTTCCGCTTATATTTGGTCGCCAAATCGATAATTTGCTGTAAACGGTGGATGTTGGATGCAAACGTCGCAATGAAAATCCGTCGGTCCGCGTTTTCGGCAAATATACCGTTGAGCGAATTCCCTACCGTAGCCTCGCTCATAGACGAACCTTTGCGCTCGACGTTGG
>CAMUPJ010000177.1 GCA_947090725.1 uncultured Clostridia bacterium | reverse complement strand
AAAGAAGATTGCGGATAGAATTTGGCAAAATCGGAATACTGACACGCACGAACAACCATATCGCAAACTTCCTGTATTTCGCTCTCTTTAATTAGTTCAATAATCACTTTAACGCCTCTAAAAACTACTGTTAAACATTATACTACGGTTTAATGCCCGAGCGCTATTTCGATCTGCGCCGTAAGCTCTTCTTTGGATACTTTGCCTTGGCGCATATAAGAGATATACCCGTCCGTATCGACAATGGCGGTAATCGGATAGGCGCTTTTACCCCCCAACATCGTGAAGCTGTCTATCGTATCGGTATCCTGTGCAAATATAATACCCCACTCCGACCAACCGTTCGTATCTATGAACTCCTGAATTACGCGCGCACTGGCCATATTGGGCGCATGAACCGCAACCATCACGATATTGTCGCCGTACGCTTCTTTTACTTCGGCAAACTCGGGCAATTCCTCCACACAAGGATCGCAAGTCGTATACCAGAAGTTAATTACCATCACAGTGCCTTTGCTTTCCATCGTGGAGAACTTACCGATTCTGCTACCGTCGGCGTCCGTTGCCCCCGCACTCACGTATGTATCCAACGTAAAGTCGGGACACCGATCTCCTACGGCATACACCGTCGTAACATTGGTAGGCGCCAGAAAATTGAAATATACCAACGCCGCCGCCAACAACACCATCGCCGCGCACCAAGCGCCGATCTGCAAGCGGAAATTACGCTTGGCAACGCTTTCCGCAGTACGCACTTTCTTTTCGGGCGATTGCGGCGCATCGGGCGTCGTACGCGTCTCATTTTGCTCTGTCGGCGGAGTTTCGGCGTTTTTGATTAAGTTATCGCCCAAAGCGTTTTGCGGCGTCACGGAGGATTGTACGCCGTCTGCAAGAACGGAAACCGCAGTGTTCTCCGGCAGTGCGTCGGAAGAAGTCGTGCTTGCGGATCGCATAGCCGTGAGCGGCGCAGGTTCCGTCTCGGGGATAGCCTCCGTCTCGTTGGCCGGTAAGAAGAATTTGGAACCTTTCCAATGAATGGCATTTGTGGGACAGACTTTGATGCATGCGCCGCAGTGGATACACTCGCGATCGCCTACATGCCGAACGTCCATTTTGCAAGTCCGCACGCACAATCCGCAGTCGGTACACTTCTCTTTATCGAAGCATACGCCGATGAATGCAAACTTGTTGAAGAAGCCCAAGATAGCGCCCAACGGACAGAAAAAGCGGCAAAAGAAGCGATAGATAAAGATACTTCCCACGATAAACACAACCAGCAGAATAAACTTCCAGCTGAAAAGATAGCCGAGCATCGCATAAAGATCGGCGTTGGCGGGATTGGCCAAAAGCGCCAGCGCACCGCCGAACGTACCGGCCGGACAGAAGTATTTGCAGAATGCGGGAATTCCTTGGTAAATCAAAGGAATCGCCAACACGCATACGACCAGCAGAACGTACTTGAAATACGAAAGTATCCGCGTATAACGGCTTTTCCGCAGCTTGGGCGATTTGATTTTGTACAGAAGGTCTTGTCCCAAACCGGTCGGGCACAAGAAACCGCAAATGGTACGCCCGAGCATGAGACCGAGCAATGCAATGATACCGATAATGTAATACGGCGCGCGCGTCTTCGACGACGCCATCGCATTTTGCAACGCGCCCAACGGACATGCCGTCACCGCACCGGGACACGAATAGCAATTCAGTCCGGGCGTACACAGATACTTGGTGGCGCCGCGATAGATCACGTTGTTCCCTTTACCGAAGTAACCTTTGAGATTGGCGTTGAACAAAAGGGCCGCATAAATCTGAATCAGTCGTCTTTTGGTGGGCGCATGACGGCGAAACCATTGCCCTATCTTACCGAAAAAATTCTTTACTTTAGCCAAGGCCGATACACTCCGTACAAATATTGATTGCCTTGATCAGCACGTCGCGCGCTCCGCCGTTGAACGCGCCGGCTATCACAAATGCTATTGCCACACACCCTACCACCGCGCGTGCAATCCACACGCGATAGGCATACAGAAAACGCAGGAATTTATTCGTTGCAGCCTTGGTACGAACCCGACCCGCTACGTTGGACGCAGGAACCGCTACCGCATCGCCGCTTTTCGAGGCGGCTACCAGCTTCTTCACTTCCGGCAATTGTTTGCGTGCCGAAAAGCGCTCGTAAATCCCCACGCCGCATGCAAGCAAAAAGGTCCAGGTTACCCAAGGCAAGATATTCTTGGCCATGGCAAGCATTTCGTGCGTCACGTCGGTTTTGGGAAAATGCGAAGGCATACAAAGATAGACTATACCGTATATTGTGCCGGCGAGTCCCACCGCGCCGACGATCAACCACAAAATGCGCAAGACAGTCTCTTCCCGCCGCACAACTTGCACCGATGCTGACATGCTTTCGGGATTCCGTACCGAAACGCGCTTTTTCAGACAATACAGCGAGTAGCGCATATCCGGTTTGGATACCCGTTGCTTTGTCGCAAACGCAATGCCCAATCCGAAGCCGACAATCACCAATGCCACCCAGATCCACAAGGCGGGACTCAGGCGCATAAGACGCTCCCCGACAATCTGTCGGGAATATATCACGCCGGAAGCCGACGCTTTGCCCGTACGATACAAATCGACGGTTTGCCAAATCAGCAATGCGGCAACCACTGCGGTGTATATTCCGAAGATCACCTCGTATACGAGGCGAACGGTTTTTACGGTTTTTTCTTTCATACGCTCCTTTCCCAAGGCTTTTTACCGACTTATCTCCGTCGTTTTGTGCTTTTACAGTATTATACCAGTTATACGATACATAGTCAAGTGAATTGTTTTCCGCCGACCGCCTTTGGAAGCTTTTGCTTGTCCCTGCGCAGCAAATTACTTGACAAATCGGGGCGCAAAACGATAGACTATACGGTAGAAGGTCATCAAAGGAAACACTATGGAAAAACGCATTACCGACGCTTATCTCGCAATCTTGCAAGAGGAACTTTTGCCGGCTATGGGCTGTACGGAACCCATTGCGGTAGCGTATGCCGCCGCGCTCGCGCGCGAAACGCTGGGCACGCTTCCCACCAAAGTGGAAATCCGTGTAAGCGGCAATATTCTCAAAAATGTAAAAAGCGTCATTGTGCCGGGCACCGGCGGACTCAAGGGAATCGAATCGGCGGCAGCGGCGGGAATCGTAGCGGGACAGGCTTGCCGAAAACTCGAAGTGCTTTCCCATCTCACCCCGCAAGATAAGCCGCGGATTTGTCAATACATAGAACGTGCCGAATTTACACTCGGTCAAGCGCATTCGGGATGCATCTTCGATATCGATATTACGGTATACAGCGGAGCCGATCATGCGCATGTACGCATCGAAGGG
>CAMUPJ010000176.1 GCA_947090725.1 uncultured Clostridia bacterium | reverse complement strand
CGTGTTGTCGGGTGCGGTATCCTGCAAAGCCTCGATATCGTCATGCGTCAGATAATTGCGGGTACGCCGATTCAGCACCATATCCACGTCTTGTACGATATCCGTGAACTTATACACGGTAGCGCGACCCCCCTTGGTCAGCTCTATCGTGCGTCCCATAATGGGGTTGTCGTTCTCATCGCATATAATGCCGCCCCGGCCGTCGGAAATTTTCTGATTAAACGTGCCGGTCTGCACCGTAGGCGCCGAATTCAGAATACGGATATTGACGGTAATCACGTCGAAACTCGAATCGGTAAACTTCGTGCAATTAGAAGAAACGCCGATAGAAATGCGATCGTATACGATCAGTTTCAGCGGATAATAAATCGCCTCGATATCTTCCGCAGGATCGATTGTTTCGCCCGCGGACGCCGTATATCCGATCTTCAGTCCACGCGCGGACGCCGCACTGTCCAACGCTGTCTTGGTCGTAAACCCGGACGTATCGAACGTGGTAAGACGGCGCGGCACAATGGTAAACGACTTGCCGTCCACACCCGACGGAGACACCGAGAAATAGTTGCTGTAGAACGGGTTGATGCGTACGTTTGCGCCGAGCGCGGTTCCGTCGAAAACGTCGCTTGCATCGCTTACGCCGAAATACGAGACGATCCGCGCTTGCATGTCTTCATCGACCAAAGGATTATTGCCCGCCAACGCTTCCCGCATATAAGCCAGATTTTCTTCCGAGAAGTTTCCCACAATGGAATTGGCAAGGAAATACATATCTTCACGGTACGCAATGTTCAGAATTCCGATCGTACCCTCGACCTGATCCACCGTATCGATTGTGGAAATGGTCACCGTCGTACTGCCTTCCGCATCGGTCGTAGGCTTGGTAGCAAGGTTTACGGCGCGTCCCACGACGTCCGAAGTCATTTCGATATCGACGGTATCGTTATCGAGTTGCAAAATCGAGTTTTCCACAAACAACGGTACGGTAACGTCAATCGACTTATCCTCGTCTCCGTTCTGACCGCGGTCGATAATATACGTTGCGGAATCGGCGTCGTATACCCAAGGCACCATACGGATTGTCATCGAAAGCGTCGTTCCGATACTGCGCACCGCTTTTTTGGTCAGACGCAAGCCGTTGATATCTTCGTAGAAATATGCGGACGATTCCGACACAACGGGAATTTTTTCCACGCCGTCGTCCAAAGAAACACGGAACCGCTGTTGCCCGTAGAGATAGTTACTGCCGGCAAACTCGGATATACCGCTGATCACCCGGAAATCGATATACGGGTTGGCGTTGAGGGTATCTCCCCGCCATGTATTATAGCCGTCATACAGAGTGATGGCCGAGAAAATATACGAATCCAACTGGATGCCTGCCGTACGCGACGCAAATTGCACCGTATTTGCTGCCGTATCCCGCGTAGCGCGCACATTGCTTTCGCTGACGTTAAACCAAGCTATATCGGTCTGCGAAGTGCCGCGCAACGGTTGCATGACGTTGTTGGCGGAGAAAGCAAAGTAACTGAGAGGTACCGACGTGCCGATATACTGCCCCGCCTGCACACCCGTAGCATACCGCTCGGAACCTATCGTAATCCCGTTGTAACGGAACAGAGAAGCATCCGTCACGCCATCCGGGAAATCCTGCGGGAACTGCTGATGATAATAGAGCACTTCGTCTTCATCGCCGGTAGCCGTCCAAACGTCTTTTACCGAAACCCCGTCCACCGTTTCGTCGGTAGACCATTTCGTAAGATTGTTGTACAGTCCCTGCGACTGAAGTTGTACCTTGAATCCGAACACAACGGAAGACGATACCGAAGCATTTGGCTCATACGCGCCGGTACTCGTATTGAAAATTCCCCGCTCGGTACGATCGCCGAAATAGCTTCCGTGCGTCGTGGTAACGGTGTGTCCGCCCTGCGTGGCGGCCTGCGCTCCCGTAGGCATCTCCACGGCGGCATCGCTGTCCCGTAAACGTAGACGGATATCCACGCTACCCGGATTGGTCGGGAACGTAAACGCCACCACCCAATCGGTCGCCACGTTGGTCTCGGCAGGATCTACGGTACGCACCAATCTGCTCGTACCGTTTTCCTCCACCGTCTTGAAATAGAATATCTTTACTACATGATTGGCCGCATAATATTGCGGAGAAACGGTACTGCCGTACGCATTATTGATCGCAACCGCGCCCGTACCCGTCCATACCGTACCTATACGGTTGTCGGAAAGCACATCGAAGCCTTGTGACGATACCGCCGTACCGTCGTACGCCGAAGAATCCAATACGAGTCCCTGCCCCGCATCTTTATCCTGCGCAATATACCGCACCTGCGCATCCGAATAGTTGAACGTGGCGCGTTGCACGGTAATAGGATTTCCTTGCGCATCGGTATCGCTGTAACCGCCGCGCACCAGCGCTTTGTACGCTTCCATCGACTGCGAGCCGGAAGCCACGTACAACGGTTTGATCACCTCGTTGACTTCGACATTCTGCGAATCGCGAATACCGGAATACAGCGGCGAAGAAGTCTCCGCTTCGGTTTTCCACACATACGTGTCTTCGGCATCGGTGTATTCGTTATAGGTGAGTTCCATGGCATTGCTACCCGTCATTTCCGCATATTCGGGACGGGTATTGACCACTTCTACTTGGAAACAGTACTCGCGGTATCCCACGGTACCCAGCGCGTTATCGGTCACGCGGAGACAAATCCATACGCCGCCGGGCACGCCTTGCGTACTCGACAGACCTTCGATAATCACACAATCGCCGACGGTTTCCCGCCCGTTGGAACCGGGACCTACGCTTGCGGCGATAAATATGTTCTGCTCCGCGGTAAAGTCCAGAAAATGCTCCGCATTCCAAATGCCCGACGAATCCATCGTTCCCACACGCACAACGGGATTTGCGTCATAGAACTGTACCCCGTCGCCGTCGAGATCGACAAACAAGTCGTCCAAAGTAAATTCGCGGACGTTATACGTTTCGCTGTCGATTTTGAAATAACCGTCTTCTTGTTTTTCTTCCGTAGCGGAGCTGTTGCCGTAGCTCGGCGCGGCCGACAGCCAAAAGACCGAAGGCACCGTCGTAGGAGACGTACGGACAACGGGCAACGAATTCTCCACGTAGATACGGATTTCCGCCATAAGCGTCCACACACCCATAACTCCCAGAGATATCAGCATGGGCCAAAAGAGAACAGCAAAACTGTCGATAAGGAGTCCAATCTTTTTGCCAAATACGATATACTCCGAATAGATAAAAGTAGAGATTGTGGAAATACCGATCAGGCTCACCAAGACAGCTTTCAGCAAATTCAATGCCGGGCTAAACTCTACGGTTGCAAGAGCATATGTGAACAGCATATAGAATCCAAACATCAGCCCGCCGATAACGAAA
>CAMUPJ010000175.1 GCA_947090725.1 uncultured Clostridia bacterium | reverse complement strand
TTATACATATACGGCTTTGCCGGGTAGATATAAACTGGAAGTATGGGGAGCACAAGGTGGCACGTATACAGCGAACTCTTACGGAGGATACGGCGGCTACACCTATGCCGAGTTTACTACTACGACGCAAATTACACTTTACGTAGTGGTCGGCGGAGCAGGGGGATATGGTCCTACCGCAAAAACCGCAGCACATAACGGCGGCGGTATTATTGTAAACGGACATCCGGGCGGCGGCGGCGGCGGTGCCTCGCATATTGCGACGTCTTCGGGCTTGCTTGCCAGCTTGGCGAGTAATAAAGATGCGATTTTGATTGTTGCCGGCGGCGGCGGCGGTTATGGTTGTAGATGTGCCGTAGGAACATGTTATTCGGGACAAGGCGGCGGGGGAAATCATTCCGGTACACCGGCTCCTCCACAGAAGCATTCCACCAATCGTGGCGGCGGCTACGAGGGGACATTGACCGGTCCGGGCAATGGCGGTATTGGCAATACGTTGGCGAACTATGGGCTTGCCGGTAGTTTCGGTAAGGGCGGCAATCAACCTTCTACGCAAGCAAATACCGGCGGCGGTGCCGGTGGCGCAGGGTATTACGGCGGTGGCGCCGGCGGTTGCGACGGCGCTAACGATAACGACGACGGCGCCGGCGGCGGAGGAAGCGGATTTGTGAATACTTCGCGTGTTATCGCTTCTACCTATGGCGGTACAACAGGGCAAAACGGTAATACGACGGCAACGCCTTCCGTGGGGAAAGCGACCGTTACGCCGCTCAATACCGCCCCTATACAAAACGGAACGCCTACGATTGCATTGAACCGTACGAGTTCCGTGACGATACCGTTGGAAGGTACCAGCAGTACCGGCTCGCTTCTCATGGATGATATAGATAGCAACGAGCGCGTACAACTTCGTACTACCGGTATCTTTATGAGCGGCGCGGCAAGCGGCGTGAATGCTTCGGTGGCAGGCAGTTCCAACGGATATTGGATCGACTACACGGCCAATGCGGGCGCAACTTCGATCACGCTCAAAGCCAAGCGGTGGTGGTCGGGCACCAAACGGTTCTATATCAACGTTACCGATTTTAATACGACATACAATGCTTCACCGGGCGCGGACGTGTGGTTCAGCTTTTTGGCGACTTGCGCCACGGGATCGCCGCAAATTCAGGGCGGCCCCACCAATCTCGGGGTGGGCGGCACCAACGACACGTCCAAATTCCATTACGGCAACAGCGGATTCACCACCGTTGCCACGGCGGCGCGCCCCAAATCCGCAAACGTGGCGAATTCTCTGTTCAATCCGACGGGGTCGGGCAATGCCACGGTGTGGATTGCCGACGCAATCACCGCCAATACAACGCTACACATCAAAGCGGAAGATCTGTTTTTGTCCAGCCGTAATGCCGAAGAAAAGATAGCGTTTACCGGCGCTCTCACGTACGGTGCGAATCGATATTCCAGCACTTCTACGACGGCGGCGGTTGCCGAAAACATCACGGGTGGCGCAAACAACAGTTCGTACGTTTCTACGGCGAGTTTTTCCGATAGAGTCGCTTTGTCGTACTACAACGGAACTTCGGTAACGCCCGACTACACGCGCGGATACGATACGCTTGACCTTACCGCAAAGGGCGGCGTGCCGGCGGGGGCGTATTATTACGTGATTACCGTGCCCATGCACAATCTCTGCCGTTCGGCAGGCGGCGTGGTGGGCAGTACTTGGAACGTGGATATCGTATACCGCGTGGACAATACACGCCCGAATTTCGTTTCGCCCGGTCCCAACGAGCCGAGCATTACCGTGCAGAGCGGCGCTACCGAATCGATTTCGCTTGCGAGTATCTGCACCGATCCGGACGGCAACACGCTGACCATTGCCGACGTGGTGGTACCGCAAAACGAATTCGTATTGATCAACCAATACGGCGTGGGTCGCAAGTTGCCCACGGGTACCAACTATAACTACGGCGTCAACGATTCCATTCTCGTCGATGAAACAAGGAAGAACTTTACTTCTTCTATCACGACGGCGCAGTTGCCTTCGTCACCTACGGGATTTTCGGCCGACTTTATATACGGTGTGACCGGTGCGTCTGCCGCCGACCAGAGTTTTGTTTCGTCGCAGGCAAGCTCGCAGGGGAACGCCGACGTTTCGTATGCCGGCTACTATGTGAATTCCGCGCGCAATACCTTGTATATTGTGGGCAATAAAGCCAGTCGCAACCTGTATGCGCAGGGTGGCAAGACGCGTAAAGCGGATTTCTATATTTTGGTGCGTATCACGGACACCGGCAATCTCAACGATACCGGTATCTGGTTTCCGATTGCCATCGAAGTGACTTCCAGCGCGCCGGTTTCGCTCAACTCTTCTTCGGCTACCGTTGTTACCGGGACGCCTTCCGTTACGGGCGATGCGGGAGAAAGCTATTACTTCAGCCCGCTTACCTACAAAGATACCGCTTCGGGCAATATTTTTGCCATCGGCGCCTATGCGGATGACGAGACGTATTCCAACTTGTCGCAAGACACGTTGCTTCCCAACGGCAACGGCGGCAGTGTGAAACCGCTTGTATTCGACGTAGATAACTACTCGTATGCGGCGGGCAATTCTTCGGGGCGTAAGATTGGCAATCAGACCATCGAAGGCAGTAATGTGGGTACGCCTACGACATATGCGCAGCGTGAGACGGTATTTTTGAGCGCCATATCGGGCGTAACCGACTGGAATGCGCAGATTTTCGCGGGGTTGGCGGAATCCAACGATCCGATAACTTCCGTAATGAACGGCTTTAAGGAATTCTTTACGATAGAGCGGGTGCCGCTGTATGCACGCACCGGCGTATTGTTGGGACTCACCGACAACGAAGTACAAAGCTTGGTAAGCAATAACGTGATTTGGGCGGAACGCGGTTACGTGGCGTTCTACGGTATCAAGATCACGCTTCGCAAGCATACCATGGGTAAATATCTCAGCTTTTCGGTAGACGTCACCGATTCGCACAACAGCACGTCGCGGATCCGTATTGCCGTGAGCGTAAACAACACGCCGCTTACCAATGCAAGCGCGCGCGGCGGCGTTCCTACGGCGCAAGTCGACAACTACAATTTGCGCAACGGAATCACCGAACGCATGTACGACGAAGAGAGCAACGACGACGGCGTATTCCAGTATCCTATTTTCCGCTTCAGCGTGCCGATGAACACCGATATCCGTATCAGCCCTTACGATTTGTTTTACAATCCCGATACGTATCGTGCCAATCTGTATGGGCTGGACGGGTCGTTTTTGGCATACAACACGATGCCCGAAGAGACGAGCGCGCACGCCGCTTTGCTGCGCGGTCTCGACAAGAAGATTTGCGTATTGGCCGCCGACACGGCCGCCGCAACCCCCCCGGAAAACACTGATTTT
>CAMUPJ010000174.1 GCA_947090725.1 uncultured Clostridia bacterium | reverse complement strand
CCGGGGCAACCTAATTCTCGGTATAATTATTGGCAGAAAGGGTTTTTGAAAAAAACAGTATGGACAAACGCAAACGGAGTTCCGATAAAGAGTAAACATTATACCAATCACGGAAACGCAAAGACCCATCCAAATGTGCCGCACTACCATAGCTGGGGCTGGGTGAATGGGAATTGGACGGAATTTACCGAATGGTATGAAGGAGATGAAGAATGAATAATATGTTTTTTTTGGATGAAGAAAAAACAAAAAAATGCCAAGTATGTGAGCGGGACATTCCCGAATCGGATAAATGGTGTAAATATTGCGGCTGGGTGCAACATGCAGTTCCCAGCGACCCCGATACGCAGTATTGGGATCTTAATTTTGTGACACTTAACAAGGCACGTCAGCTTTATGCCGCAGGCAAACCCGTACAGCCGGATTTCGACGACTTTCTCAAATGCATGCAAGTATATGCGGAGTTGGAGTTTTATTGCCGCGGCAAGCATTACGGCTTACTGAATATGCCGAATGACACTTGGGATTTTTACGAGTGGAACGTAGATATTGGCTGTCAAACATACGGCTCGATAGAGGAATTTGCCGAAAAAGCGAATATAGAGGGAGTGCTCTTAAAAGATTTGTGGAATGAAGTATACGATGTGGGTACGGCGTCGTAAATGTGAGGAATATATGAATGTATTCGGTATGAACGAAAGTGAAAAAGAAAAGATAAAAAAGAAACAACAAATTGTAAGAATGAGTTTGAAACGGTCGGCAAATACGGATTACCGATGAGGTAATGGAGAAGCTAGACTCGTATTATGCTTTGCTGATTAATCAAGAAGAATTGGTGCAAAAGCTTGGTTGGAAAGGATATATCGATAAAATGCTTGCCGGCGAATTATATCCGTCGAATTAGCGGAGATATAATAAAATGAAACTTTCGATTGAGCTGATACCCAAAGGTGCTTGGGGAAATAATTTAAGAGAATTATTGCCGACTTGACGCCATTCGGCGGAGAGGATATGGAACTTAAAGAGAGTACGATTCCCTTTATTACAAACCCGTATCAAGATACACAATTCCCATTGTATGACGAAGAAGTGCGACAAGGTATTTGCTGTGTCAAAACGGATAATTATAGGGGCGAAATTGTCATAATACCCGATGCTGCATATAAAGTTCAATGGGAAACGGATAATGAAATTTTGAAAAGCGATTACAAATATGCTTATCCGTTTATCTCAATTTTTAGTGTGAAGAATATGTTACCGTGCAAATTGCGGTTTCGTCTTATTGGTAATGAAGGAGGATTTGTTTCAAAAGAATTTCCTTTGTCGAATATATAAAATTTCCGAGAAAAGTGTTGTCGATATATTTTCGGCAAGGTTCAACTCCCTTTGAAAAATCGCAAAATATCTTTTTTGGAGTCGGGTCACAAGATAAAAAGCCGACATTTTCCGAAAAAACGGAAGATGTCGGCTTTTTGCAATGAAAAATATAGGAAAACAAATACTATGTGCTTTTGTTCTGTTTTGGTTTTATGCGCGGAGGAGCTACGGGTCAGTCGCAGCAGGGGAACGTGACCAACTTGATGGCCCAGGCGTCGCCGGCGATGCGGCAGTTGTTTTTGGTGCGGAGCATAATGTAGCGATTCGACACGTTTTCTATGTAGCCCGAAACGGTGCGGAATTCGTTGAAGCTGGCCAGATATTCGATGCTGACAAACTTGCCGATATTGTGGGAAAGCAGTTGCTGAAAAGAACCGGCGTACGCTTCTTCGTCGAGGTTTTGCCGCGGCGTGGGATAATGCACGCAGTCGTTTTCCGGCTTGGGTTGACAGGGGTCGTAGCGGGAATTTTCCATAAATCTATCTCCTTTTTTGATTGGGGTGACGTTCGGTATTTTGCCGATCCATGCGGGGAGGGTGAGTCAGGTCAGATAATAACTGTCGGTGGGGGCGTAGAAGCAATGATTGCCCAAACGGTCGATGAGCTTCCCTACGCCCGACGGAAAGTAGAGACTGCATTCGGCGGAATACGGGTTAAAAAACCATAGGGCATTGCTCATGTAGCCGAGTCGGCCGCCGTTGTAGGCCCAGGTTGCAATGGCATAGTGCTCGGACTGCGGATTCATGCTCCAGATGTTTTGCGTGGGGTGATTGCCCGTTACGCATTCGAATTGCCGCGGGGCGTACGCTACGTCGTGTACGGTATTGTATCGGCCGTATTCGCCCTCAAGAATCCGTACGCGATTCATAATAACGGAGGCAACCGCCTGCATGCCGATATTCCCTTCGCCTCCCGCTTCGCATTGGATGAGACGCGCCAAAAGTTCCAGTTCGTCCACAATGATCTCCTTGCAATGGGATTGCCATAGTATATATGCGTCCGAAAGGCGAAAAGTACGGAACATTTTGCAAAAGTACATAAAAAAAAGAGACCCGATAAAAATCGCGTCTTTCTTTTTATATGGTAGCGGCAGTGGGATTCGAACCTACGACCAATCGGGTATGAACCGAGTACTCTAGCCAACTGAGCTATGCCGCCGCAAATACAGCTTGATTATTATAGCAAAGAAAAAAGATTTTTGCAAGTCTTTTTTGGGTAATATCGAGAGAAAATTTGTGGCGATACGGGGAGAAAAGCGAAATTATCCGTTGGCACGTCTCCCGCTATGGGCGCATAGTATGGTGGTAGAGATAGCCTATCTCAGCACAAGGAGAAAAAGCGATATGTTCAGATTCAATTTCGGTTGCGGCAACAGACGCGGGTGTGATTGCGACGGCGATCGCGACGACTGTTGTTGCGAAGAGACGCATTGCGAGCCGATGCGTCCTTGCCCCGACCCCGTGCCCGAATGCTGCGTGGGACCCACGGGGCCGCGCGGGCCTATGGGACCGGTCGGCCCGCAGGGTCGTCCCGGACTTTTGGGGCCTACCGGCCCGCAGGGTGTACAAGGCATTCAGGGCGTGCCGGGTGAAACGGGGCCGATAGGGCCTACCGGTCCTACGGGCGCTACCGGAGCAACAGGTGCTACGGGTGCCACAGGTGCAGTCGGTCCTACGGGGCCCACCGGCCCTGCGGGACCTGCAGGTGCTACGGGTGCAACGGGCGCTACCGGTGCCACGGGTGCTACGGGTGCAACGGGTGCAGTCGGTCCTACGGGGCCCACCGGCCCCGCGGGCGCTACCGGAGCTACGGGCGCCACGGGTGCAACGGGTGCAGTCGGTCCTACGGGACCCACCGGCCCTGCGGGACCTGCGGGCGCTACGGGCGCAACAGGTGCTACGGGTGCCACGGGTGAAATCGGCCCGACGGGACCCACCGGCCCTGCGGGACCTGCGGGACCTGCGGGCGCTACGGGTGCTACCGGTGCAACAGGTGCTACGGGTGCCACGGGTGAAATCGGCCCGACGGGACCCACCGGCC
>CAMUPJ010000173.1 GCA_947090725.1 uncultured Clostridia bacterium | reverse complement strand
GAGCATATAACCGGCAAACAAGCCAAAGAATTATTATAATTAAATTTCAATTTAGCGTTCTGAAAATATAGTTAAAAGCTCTCAAACATATTTGTTCGAGAGCTTTTGTCCTCGCTTGAAAGTGCAACTTTTTTGGGTCGCCTCCCATAGATGCTCTGTTGCCGTAAAGCAACGTATCCATGGTAATGTTTTCTGTCCGACCGCACGCCGCAAGCGTATATGCGCTGCCTTTTGTAATCGCCGGACAACTGACGACCACGGCATTGTACGTCTTTGCGGGCGTATAGCGTATCAGCACTTTATCCGATGCGTCTTTCAGAACCACTTCGCTCTTTACGCCCGTGCCGCTCGCGTACAGAATACTGCCTTGCGTAGCCGTCGAAAAATTCTGCGCCATGCCATTCATACCGCAAGCCACAAAAATTCCTCCGGTAATTTTGGCAACGCCGTCGTAATCGAGCGCGGAATCCGTGGAAGAAACGGAACCGCTTACATACGTTTCCCCGCCGCTCACCGTAATATTGCCGTTGGAGTCTATGCCATCCCCCAACGCGTCAACGTAAATTGTTCCACCCGAAATATTGATATTCGCCAAACGCGCGGAAGCGGCGGCTCGCGGACGCATGCCGTCGGATCCCCACATACCGCCGTCCATCCCGCCGAGTCCGCTGCCGTCCACGCCGCCCATCACATTGATGCCGTCGTCGTCGGCTTTAATCCGAATCGTCCCGCCCGAAAGATTGACGGTTACTGCCTCCAACCCTTCATGACTCTCGGTGACTTCCACCGTTCCGCCGCGAATCGATAAAGATGCGTCGGCATGAAACGCATCGTCAAGGCAGGATACCGTCGTCTCGGCGCCCTTATATTCGATATTTCCGTCGGAGTGCACCCCGTCTTCCTGCGCCGCAATCTCCAACTCTCCGCCGTTGACAATGATATCTCCCGTACATTTCAGACCGTTTGTTCCCGCATCCAGCGAAATTTTGCCGCCGTCGATTTGTAATTGCATATCGGCGTCTATCGCGTCGGTCGTAGCCGTAATATCCAATACGCCGCCTACGATATAAACGTATCCCTCTTCCGTTTCCTCCGTGTTTTCCGCATGAATACCGTCGGTACCGCCCGTCAGCGCCAAAGTACCGGCCGCGATACGCACGCTGTCCTTTGCTTCCAACGCGTGTTTGGGCGCAGTAACCGTAATCAAGCCGCCGGTGATCTTCAGATCGTTTTTACAAACGATTCCGTGTCCGTATGCCGCGTTTACCGCAAGACTCCCGCTGCCGCCGATGGTGATATCGTCTTTACCGAAAACCACGCCGTCGATGTTGTTGGCGCCCACCGCGACAAACGCGTCTTTGTTGGAAAAACTGTTGGCGGTGTTCTTTGCAAGCGTCACAAACACTTTGTCCGCAGATTTTACGTACAGCGCCGCCGAAGTATCGCAGTTCACGTTCACACCGCTCAAGATCAATTGTACTTTTTCCGTTTTGGGCGCCTCTACGACAATCCGACCGTCGGTCAATGTGCCGCTGATTTTGTATACTCCGCTTGCCGTGACGGTAATTACGTCGTCGGAAATCCGCACCGCATTGCTCGCGCATGTGCTTGCACCGTCGGCAAGCGTCACAACGATTTCCTCCCCTGCGCGATACCCGCTTGCATATCCGCCCGCCAAATCTCTCTCGGTAAACATTTCGCTTTGCACAAATCCTACGTGCGGCGCGTCGTCGCCCGTTCCGCCCCCGTTCCCGGGCGCGTTTTTATTGCGATTGCAACCGCATAACACAAGAGCGAACAATCCCGCCAATACGACCGTAAAAACCTTTGCTTTACAACGCATTCGGCAAATCCTCCTTGTCGGAAAGCATGATCTCCAAATTTCCGTTGCGACAACGTAACGCGTCGATAAACGCTTTTTCCTGCATGGGATCTTTTAGACGGACATGATACGTCAGCTTAAACATGCTTCCCATGTTGGTAGTGCGCACCGACACGGCATTGCATCGATCGGTATATTGCTTGAAAATCTCCTCGAAAACTTCCGAATAATTGAGGTCTTCCGGTATGGTAATGCGCAATGTTTTTTCTTTGCCGACGCGGCTACGCTCCCAAATACCCGACAGATTGAGCACAAGCAGAATTACGCTCATAAGAACGGCAAAGATCACCGCATACGCCACGTATCCCATACCGACGGCCAAACCGACGCACATCGCAATGAAGATGGCGGAAATCTCTTTGGCCGTGCCGGGCGATGAGCGGAAACGCACCAAAGAAAATGCTCCCGCAACCGCTACGCCTGCCCCGATATTTCCGTTGACAAGCATGATGACCATTCCCACGACTGCCGGCAAAAGCGCCAACGTCACCGCAAAACTCTTGGTACACCGACTCTTGACGGAATACATGACGGCGAGAACCAAACCGCAACACAACGCCGCCGCCATACAAATAAAGAAATTCCCTACCGACGGCGTACTTCCGTTTTTGAATAAGCTTCCGAATATTTTGTCAAGCAACTTCTTGTCCTCCCTTTGCCTTGTGTTGCATAAGCTGTATGTACGCATTTCCGTATTTGGAAAAATTCGTCTTATAAATCCTGTTTTCGCTAAGCACCTTTACCAACCACAAAGGAATTGCCGCCCCCGTTTTGACTTCCAGCAATATTCTGCCGTCGGGCAATATGGGTGTTCCGTAAATACCGCTCTGCAAAGACAAATCGTAATCCCGCCATAGAATATTGCGATCGAACGTCATACGGAACTCGGGATCGTCGTGAGCGTAGAAAGCTTCGCGCGCGTAAGAGATGAATATGCGCGGCGCAAGCGAATCGTATAGCTGCACGAAATATCCGATTTCACGACCGATCTGCGAATCGTCCCCACCCGCCAAAGTTTCGTCCACGGCAGATAATTTGGCGGAAACTCTGCGCTTATACACTTCGGAATCGTACTTGCGTTTGATTTCCACAAACACGTCTCCGTCCTCTTTGGCCAATCCGTAACTGCGCACCCGAAGTTTCTCTTTGAAAATCGGTTTGTCGTTACTGCGACGCACCAAGAGCCAATCGGGCGTATCGTAATAAAGATTACAGATATCGCTCCGACCGTAAGCGTCGCCGCGCATATGTAAAGCCATCGCTTCACCGATCCGCGCATACTGCTCCCCCGAAATCAAAAACTTCAGTTCGTATCTCTTGAAAACATCACGATAAGCCATTCGTCAAACCTCGCTTGCCAATGCTATTATAGCATACAAAACCACGAAAAGCAATGAAAAGCCGATGAAAACAGTCTGATACACTTCTCTCTGAGGAAAATCGAAAAAGACCCGCAAAATCATTGACTTTTTTTTTATTGTGTTTTATAATATGTAAGCTGTCTATCGGTGTGCGCCCTTAGCTCAATTGGATAGAGCGTTGGTCTACGGAACCAAAGGTTGGGGATTC
>CAMUPJ010000172.1 GCA_947090725.1 uncultured Clostridia bacterium | reverse complement strand
AAATCAAAATCGTAGTGATCGTCGATAGGGTATCCGTCGTTGTCGAACTCGATGTTGCCAACCCACGACATTTCGGGATTTCTTTCGGCGCAGATAAGTTCTTTGAATTTGTCGTAAGCGTCGCCGTATTTGCCGAATACGAAAAGGTCTACGCTCCCGGCGTCGGGCGTAGACCAATCGTACTGAACGATATATACTTTTTTCATCATGCAACTCTCCGTATTCCGCCGCCGAACGACTGTACCGTAATACTTCCGAACTCACTGCACCAATCGTCCGACTTGTTCCATACGTAAGCAAATGCAATATGTTCGTGGTGCTGTATGTCATGCAAAAGGCCGTCCCATTCTTCGGGATAGTTGGTAACGATAAGAAAATCCCAAAGCTCGCCGAACTCGGTGAATTCGTGTGTAATGGCATAAACGGTGCAGTTGTAGTCATTTTCGATCTCACGCATTTTCTTCTCTATTTCGGGTTCTTGGAATACCCAATAGCCGCCGAACATCTCAAAGAAGCAAACCTTGTTTTCGTCCTTGAATCCTTGTATATACGGCTTGTAAATATCCAGCTTTTGCATGAGTTCGATAGCCTTGTCGTTCTTTTCCTGTATGGTAGGTTGAATAGTCCTTTTCATGGTAAATATCTCCTTTATTAAATATAATCTTGTACTTGTTCAAAGTTGTAACCTATATTGCGTAGCGTTTCTTCGAAGCCGAACCACGCTAAAAGGTTTTGATTGTATGCATCGATAATAAGCGGATCTTCGTCATCGAAATTCTTGCCGAAAATGTCCTTGAAAGAAAAACAACCCATCGAGCGCATGGTTTCGCTCAATAGGTCGTTTATCTCGTTGCGGTACTTTTTGTAGAAAGCAACCGTGTCGGAGTAGTAGATAAGCTCGCCGACGATTCCCGACACGCAACCCATATACAAAACGTCTTTGAAAATGTTTATTTTATCGTCGTAATCGTGCCACTTGCCTATAATGTAATTGCAAACGCGTTTGGTGAGTTTATTGTCCGATTCGGACTTGATCTTTCGGATATTAGACAGCGTGAGTTTCATTCACCGTTCTCCTTTGCGTTTTCGCATAAGTCTGACAGAGCCGCCGTGAACTCGTCATCGTCGGCAAAGTCTGTGGGATAGTCTTGTTTCATGATTTGTAAATACGTCATTTCGTCCATATGCTTATTTCTCCTCGATATGTACGAAGTCGTCGAGCTGGATTTTGTTTTCGTAAAACAGTCCGTACTCGAAATACAGTTTACCTTTGCTGTCTCTTACGAGTGGAAACGTGTCTTGCGTTATTTTGCCGCAACGACTTATAACTACCGTAATTGTTTGACGGAGAAAGTCTACGTCTAAGATATTGAACGTAATCTCAAATTCTCCGTCGTCGTACGAGAACTCGGAAAGATAATACTTTCTTTCGTTCTCTCTTGTCTTTGCTTCTTCTTTCATTTGGATATACCTCCGTGATAAATTAGCCTTTCGGCAGGGGCAGAGGTAGCACTGTTCGGTATAAAGATTTTTATATTGGACGCATATGGTAAATGTAAACCGCGGGCTTTCATTGTGTCTGCAAACAAAAAATTATTGCATAAAAGGGTATAAGAAAAAAGCCAAGCATTACTGTTCGGCTTAATGCAACATTCATATTTTAAGCAATAATTTTGAGAGGTTTACATTTACGAGAACCTGTGCTATCCTCACCACAACGAAAGGCTTATCACGGAGAAACCATAAATACGAAATAGCGGCGGTCGGAAAATAATTTCGAGAAATTTTCAAAAAGTGCGCCCACGAGCTTGACGGGGGGGGATAGGATTTGGTGTATACTGTATATAGCCTAAATATAGTATAGGCTAAGGGTATTATACATTTCTCGTCGCCGAGGAAAAAGTGTTCAACTGGGGTTGGCTTCGGGGGGGGAGTATTTGTTTACGGAGCATTTGTACGTAATAACGGTGTTCTTGCTGGCTATGCTGTTTTAAGTAAAGAAAATAGATGCCTACATTTTTCGATTTTGAAAACAATGCCGATATACGAAAAAATGCAAGTTAACGCTGCGTTAGTTTATAAAATACTTAAAGATTTCGAAATCGAACTTACAAATGGTTATTATATTTGCGACGGGGCGAGAAATATTCAGCATCAGACTCTTTTCCCCGAATATCTCGAAAAGTATTTCGGATTTAGAAAGGCATATTGCAAGTTGCATGTTGCCTACGCTCCGAGATACAAGCGATTGATTGATTGCGTTTTTGTCGGTTGCCGAGCTCGGTGTGGGCAGTGCGATAACTTTTTGCATGTACAAGCCCATAGTGGAGGGAGATAACGAGAAAGTGTCCGCGCTTTACGGGCTTTTTACCAAACTTTACCTTATAATCGGCGGAATTATACTTGCGTGCGGTTGTGCGCTTATGCCGTTTCTCAAAATTCTTGCCAAAGATTACCAAACTTTGGACGTAAATCTTTATTTTACGTTTGGGCTTATGCTTGCGTCCGTTGTGCTTTCGTATGCTTTCAGTTCCAAAACCTCGCTTATAAACGCATATAAAAACAACTATATTACAACCGCCATTTCGTCGGTAGGACAGCTTTTGCAAGACGGTTTGCAAATTCTCGTGTTGATTGTCACAAAGTCGTTTACGTGGTATCTTGTATGCCGCCTTATTTCCATGGGCTTACAGTGGATAGTTACCGAAATTATCGCGAGAATAAAACACGGCGATATTATACGCAATAGGCAAAAAATAGATATTGAAACAAAAAAAGAAGTAACAAAAAATGTAAAAGCCATGTTTATGCACAAGATAGGCGGAATACTGGTAAACACCGCCGACAGCATAATAATATCGGCTTTTATAGGTATAGTTATTCTTGGAAAATACTCGAATTACACTACTATAGTGCTTGCAATGTCAAGCGTGATTGCGTTGTGTTTTACGCCGCTTACGTCTATTATAGGACATATGTCGGTGGAAGAAGACGGCAAAACCGTTGAAAGGTATTATAACTTTTTCCATACGTTCAATTTTATTATGGGAACGGTTTTCTTTCTCGGATATTATGCGGTTATCGACAATCTTGTTACGGTATTGTTCGGCGCAAATCTTATACTTTCAAAACAAATAACGTTTGTTATTACTCTTAACTATTTTATACAGTTTATGCGGCAGGCGGCAAATCTTTTCCGCGACGCGACGGGCACGTTTTATTACGATAGATGGAAGCCCATAGTAGAGGGGCTTATAAATGTAGTGTTGTCGATTTGTTTCGTTCTCGTGTTGCCGAGCGAGTACAATGTTGTGGGAGTAATCGCCGCCACGATTTTGACGAATTTGTTTGTGTGCCATATTGTGGAGCCGCACGTGCTCCATAAATACGCGTTTAAGAGCAGTGCGAAAACATACTATATCCGCAATTATGTTTATATTGCGGCGTTTGCGGCGGCGTTGTGCGCACTGCATTTCTGCATGGTGGATATGAGCAGTCAGTGG
>CAMUPJ010000171.1 GCA_947090725.1 uncultured Clostridia bacterium | reverse complement strand
ACGGATGCTTCGGAAAATCCCAAGTGTAATAAAAATTTCCGCACGCCCGCACAGGTAAATAAACTGTCACCACTATGAATATTCTCTTCCCGCACGGCACTCCACTTATCAAATAACGGCTGTAAACCACCGTAATGCAGACTTTCTTCCGTACTTTTCATAACAATCCCCCCTTTATTTTATTGGTGCAGATCTGAAACAAATACAGTATACTGCGATTCCCTTAATTTGTCAATCATCTTATACTACTTTGTAGCCAAGAACCTCTCCCGAAAAAACTTTGTAAATATACGTACCGTAATCGGCCAAACCGAACTGTTTATACGGAACGGCTCCCAAATACGCAGTAGGCATATTCGTCAAATATATTCGATCCGGCTTTTCGTTCAAATACATAAAACAACGAATAATCGGCGCCCGATTACAAATTTCATCCGACAAAATACTGTACCGAGAAGAATATCCTACTGATAATAAAGAGATCTGCGAAGAAAATTCATACAAATATCCCGCTTGCCGATTGCCGGCAAAAACGGGAGTCACCCGCGAAAGCTCCGCATCCTCATACATGTATAATCGCTTATATCCGCCCAATGCGGAAATCCCCGCAACTTCGGTACCTTCTACCGTACAAACTATCTTCCCCACATGATAATCATGCACAAATGCAGCCAAATTCTTTCCTATCGATTCCGTCAGTCGATTCAGAATAATCACATCGATCTTTCTTATTCGGTTTGCCTCCAATACCGTCTTTAATGCAACCGTATCTTTTACGTCCCCGAGAACGGTTACTTGATCGTCAACAATCACAGAAGTGACATCTCCGTAAGAATTCACGGGAATTACCGAATAGCGAATTTCTTTCGGCATTCGGTAGGTAGCTAACGTAGGGACAATCGCCAAGATACAGCACAACAATGAGATTCCCGAAGAAACCAAGCACTTGTGCTTTTGCGGCAATAAGAAAAATTTGCCGATCAAGAAATATAACGGATATAACAGAAACAAAGTCGCATGCCCGTATATATACACGCTATTACCAGGAAGATAACTTACAATACCCACAATTGCATCACTGAACGCAAATCCCGAAACGCATATGCGCAACAGAAGATCAAAACGGCACAGCAATGCGATCGGCAATACTATCACAAGCACTGTAAAGGTAAGCGAGACAATCGGCAATAGCAAAATATTAAAGAGCATCGAGTAAGTTGGAATCGAATGAAAAAAGTATGCCGTTGTCGGCAGAATTCCCAAATGCACAGACATGGTTGCCGAAAGCGGCTTTGCAATCCAACCGGGAAAATGAATGCGGTGAAACGCCTTATCGAATGTGCGCGAAAACAAAGTCAAGCCATACACGGCGCCGAAACTCATTAAAAATCCTACCTCAAAAAGCAAAAAAGGCTCCGCCAATAAAATGACGGAACACGCCAAGCACAGTGCGCTTAACGTATCTTTTTGTCGCCCATGAAGCAAGACAAGCATTGCTATGACACACATAATAATGCTTCTGACCACAGAAGCAGGCATACCGACAAATACCGCATAAACCACCAACGCTATCGACACTATGAGAATACGCGGCAATTTCGGCACGTGTAATTTCCGCAATATCCACAACAGCAAAACACTGAGAATGCCGACATGCAATCCCGAAACCGCCAATACATGCCCGATACCGCTCATACTATATATGCGATATGTTCTTTCCCCCAATTCGTTTTTGTCGCCCGTCAACATACAGTACGCAATCGAGCCATACTCTTCTCCGCATGCCTGCCGTAATTTATGATATAACTTGGTGCGTATGCCTACGAGAAATCCGACTTTCGCGTCTTCCAACACAAAATTTTCAGAGGATGCATATAGAACGTAACGCAAATTGTTACGATAAGACGAGCCGTTTACCTGCATGCCGTCTATCAACCGAATTACATATAAGCATCCCGTCACCGTCATTTTACACCCGATCGGAAGCGACGTTTCCGCAACACTGTCCGCCAAAACAACGCGGACATTTCCCCGCACTTTACGACTATCGACTCGCACATCGGACAATACGGCATATTGCACCATACCTTCGTCTTCCGTTACCGATTCCACAGCACCTTCCACGCGATACGTTACGTCGCTTTCGGGTGAAATATCGTAATATGTATGCAAGCGCACTTCAAAAGATACGCATGTGAAAATGCATACTGCCAATGCCACAAAAGCCGCGATACATGCCTTAAGACTGATTTTGAAACTGACTATCCCTATTACCGACAACGTCAAGCACAGCAGAGTAGCCAACAAGATTCCCGCAAATACATATCTCTCCGACAGAAGCAACGCGAGAATCATAGCAATCTCACACAGCGCCACTACGAGCATTGTCCGCAAATTGACAATACGACGCATCCTTGTCCTCCGTCGGTATTCTTTTGAACATTGTAGTACAAAATCGCTTTTGATGTCAATAAATATTGACAAAATCCGACAAAGGCAATAAGATTATTTTATATTATGTGTGACAAACAACAGAAAAGAATACCAATTCAATTGATTATCAAGTCATCATATTGATAGAACGAATCCAAATATTCCACAATATACATAATAAAATCGGAAAGCGTCGGGGCTTCGGTAATCACATAGGCATTATACAAATCGTTTATGCCCGATAATTGATTTTGATTATACGCGCGCGTCACAGCAAAACGCATGCATCGCTCTACAGAAGCGGCCGTCACACCGTTCTCTCTTCCCACACGAATACATAGATTTCCCATTCCGATATCGCCCGGACGGCTTGCCAATTTAAGCATAATGGCCAATGTCAAATATCTGTAACCGTTGCTCTTAGGCGTAACCCCCAACCTAATCAACAACCGCTGTACCGTCATTTTGTTTACCTGTTTTTGCATTGCACTTTCCTCCAAGAGTGGTAGATTTCAATTTTACCAAAATTCGTCAGGAAAGTAAATAATATGCTCTTCTACATTTTGCTTCTCTTTTTACCATTTTTCTTCAATTTCTACACATGTGCAAAATATACACACGCCAAACGGCCGGTAATAGTCAATTCAGCGTAATAGACCGAACATATTGCTCCGTGCCGTCGGATATGCTTCGTTGCAAACGCATCCGTGTATTTTCGTCACACAGCATTTCTTCCGCAATCGATTTCGCTTCATATATCATATCCACATCCATTGCAATGGGTAAATCTTCCCCGTCACCATGCTGGCGCGTACCGATAAAGTCTCCGGCCCCCCGATGCGCAAAATCATATTCCGAGAGACGGAAACCATCCCTACAACCGCAAAAAAAGCGTATCCTTTCATCCGCTTCGCCCACAATCGGCAAGAAGCAATAACTCTTCATCCGCCCGCGCCCCACGCGACCACGCAACTGATGCAACTGACTAAGCCCATACCGTTCGGCATGAAATATGATTATATTTGTAGCAGCAGGAACGTCAATCCCTACCTCGATAACCGTAGTAGCCACAAGAATCCGTATCTCTCCGGAGGCAAAACGATTCATCACCGTTGCCTTTTCC
>CAMUPJ010000170.1 GCA_947090725.1 uncultured Clostridia bacterium | reverse complement strand
TTTTTGCTTTGCAAAATTTCTCTACGCGCGCGGGCGATACCAATATATGGGAAAATCAGGTAAACGATCATATCAATTCCAGCTTGGCGGGAACGCCGAATTACGGAAGCGGATTGAATGCCGACATAAAAAAGACGGTGATGATGAAGGGTACCGCAAGCGAAATGGCAGATCTGTGGAACGAAGCAGTTGCTTTTACCGGCGGCGGGGTGTTGGTCGTTTTGGAACAGGATTGGCTTGCGGAAACGTCTTCCGGTTGGAACCGTTTCGGCGGTACTTTGGGCGTTGTAGACGGATTCAACAATGGGATGGCCACTTCTTCCACGCCCGATTACGGCTATCTTTACATTCCTGTCGGTTCAAATATTACGCTCGATTTAAACGGACACAAAATTGATCGTCAGTTGACAAAAAGCAGTGCTGTAGGATCCGGTCACGTTATGTATGTCTGCGGAACGCTCAACTTGCTTGATACGAGCGGTTTGAAAGATTCCGACGGAAACGACTTGGGAAGAATTATGGGCGGCGGCAATATATGGGATGGCGGCGGTCTTTATGGAGAAGCCGGCGCGGTAATAAATATATACAGCGGCTCTATTTGCAATAACTATTTCGGGACTCAATCTTCGACGATGCCAACGAGAAACGGCGGCGGTATATGCATGCTTGGCACTTTAAACATGTACGGCGGCTACATTTTCGGAAACGAGGGCATTAGCGTTACAAACGGATTATGCAATGCCGGTGCGGGTGTTTCTGTATTGGATAACGGTGTGTTTAAAATGTACGGCGGAGAGATCCACCGCAATGTAGGGCACACGGGCGCAGGGGTAAACGTGTACACTGTTCAAAAGGGCGCGAACACGTTTAACGGTACTCCGAAATTTTATATGTACGGCGGTAAAATTCACCATAACAACGCAATCCAGATGCCCGGCGCGAATCACGGCGGCGATACGGGCGGCGTTTGTATTTGGACGGACCGTTCCAGTGCCGTTAGCTGGGCTAATTATAAATCGAATTCCTACTTTTATATGTACGGCGGAGAAATTACCGAAAACACGAGCGGGGCGGGAACCGCCGGAACCGCCACTGCGGCAGGCTTAAATATTTGTGCTGGTATTGTTGAAATGTACGGAGGGAAAATTTCCAACAATCACCTTACGGGAAATATTCAACTCCGTCACGATTGCAATAGCGCTATTATGATTGCCCACGGCGGCGCGGCAATGACGATGTACGGCGGAGAAATTTCAGGTAACTACGGCGGCGTTTACGGCGCGATCTTCGTGCAAGGCTATTGGGCGGCGACTGCACAAAGCGGAGGCGGCAGGTATGCGGGTATACGCGGTACTTTTACCATGTACGACGGTTTGATTACCGGAAACAGATCAATGGTTGGCGGAAGCGCAATCATGAATCTTGGGCACTTGAATTTATACGGCGGTACGATTACAGGGAACACTTGTAACACGACAACCGATACGCAGCCGTTAAAGACTTACGGCGCGGTCGCACTCAGCGCGCGGGGCGATCAAGCAATCGTCAACGTCGGGGGCGGGATCATCATTGACGGAAACTCCGACAGCGCGGGCGACGCCTGCAATTTATGGACTTGGTACACCGGAATGGGGGAAACCGCGCAAGCGTGGGTGAATATTACCGAGAGCCCGTATTGTTATAATCTTCAAGATCCGAATATTAAATCGGGCGGATTAATGCACATCGGGGTCACGCGCGATACCACATACGGTTTTACGAACGGTTTTGTAAACCATCATAACGGATTTTACGGTACGGAATTCTTTTTCTCCGACGATCCCAACAAACGTATTGAAAGAGTCGGTACAGGAACAAACGTTGAACTGAAACTCGCTAATACTGCCGGCCAATCGGAAATGAATTGGGAGTACGACATAGTGGATGCAAACGGTACGTTTGTGGAAACGGTAACGGTACCCGGTACGCCTAATGCCGGTTCGAACATCAGAATTCCTTACGATCCTAACCGCAGAATTTCCGAGGTGCGCGGGAAGATGACGGGCTCGGACAATAACGTTTATACGTTTTCCTCTTTGGTCGATTTAACGAGTTTTGGTTCTGTATATCGGCACACTTCGTTTCCCGGTACTTCGATCGGGTGTAACAGTACCGATATTGCGTTCGCCATTCTTGATGCACCGGGGAGCAGTAGTGCCAACATTCAAAGCAATACTTACGGCGTAAATTATTTCTCGCAGTTAGTAACCGACGACCACGGTATGTATAAGCCGGGCAGATTTGCTTTCCTGGTGGACCAGCAAGCGTACAATTATCCAACATACGGTTCTTCCGTTGATTATGGCGTCATAACGAACAATAAGTTTACTTCAAACGGCTCGTTGACGATTGAAATTGTGCCCGCTGATATTGACGTAACAATATCGGACGCGACAAGCATTTACGGCGAAGCAATCGCGATAGACGCTAACACGCCGATCACGGCTTATGTCGCAGGGACGAATACGCCCGTTGCGGGAATCACGAAGGCAGGGGATTTGGGTATAACCCTTGAAAAAGATCCCTTCTACGGCGTAGGCAAATATAACATTCGCCCCAAGTTCAATGCTTCCACGAACGGCTTTCTTACCAATGAATATTATCGGCTTGCAAGTATTACGTACGGCACGTATACCGTCACCAAACGCGACGTTACGATCATTATCAACGACGATTGGGAGGAATACGCCACCTCGCCCGTTTTGAACGAGTATTTTAATAATACGCAGGCAAAGGACAAAGACAACAACCCGATCGTGGACGACAATAACAATCCCGTCTACAAGGGGGGCTGGCGGTATGATTCGGGGAGCAAGGAATTTGTTCCCGCCGATCTTACGGGTACAGGCAACACCGTCAAAGCGCCGCTCCAATTTACAAGCTCGGCCGTTTTGTCGGATGCCGAGGCGGCGGCGGGAACTTACCGTGCGGTGGGGAGTTACAATATTGAAATATTGAACCTCAACCTCAACTATAACATATCGTACAAGACTTCGGCAGGGGACGCTATTTTAGAAACCAACACCAAGCGCGCACAGTTCGAGGTGCGTAAGGCGGAGTTGACGATCAACGAGAATCTCGCGCCCGACAGCGACAATAACAACGTGCGCGATTTCAAGGAAACGACTTACGACCCTGCGATCACGGGTGCAAGCATCGGTCTGCCCGCCGTTACGGTGGTGAAGAAGGGCGACCAAACGGCTACGCCTTCCATGAAATATTGGAATACCGTTTATACCAAGGAGCAAGCGGACGACGCAAGTTTTGTGAAGCCTACGACGGATGCGGCGAACAATGCGAACTGGCTGACGAGCGCGCCCTCCACGGTGAAGAACGCGGGCGACTACGTTATTTACGTGCGCGTTTCGGTTGCGAATCACGAGGATCTCGTCTATCGGTTAGACTTTAAAATCAACGCGTTAGAATTGGATTATAAAATCGTATTAGAGCGCAAGCCGAACGCGACCAGTGCGGCGCAAACGCTGAGCAAGACGAACGGCGCGTACAGCGAAGAATACAACGGACAGGCGATCGT
>CAMUPJ010000169.1 GCA_947090725.1 uncultured Clostridia bacterium | reverse complement strand
GAAATCAAGAATCGCCACGTCTTGCGCCACTACACTACCTCACTTTGATGAAACATACATATTATATAATGTGCGACCGCATAAAGTCAAGAGATTTGCACTATTTACGCACGACACAAACCTCACGCATCCTTATCATACGTTGCCGATCGTGTACCCGAAACAATCAACATCCCCGTCTGCTTTTCGTCCAGCTTGTCCGAATAATAGACAGACAGTGCAAACCGCAGTTTTTCCGCCAAATCATCGGCGCTCAGGATGCGCCATTTCAGACCGTTTTTGGTCGTCATATCGAGAAAATTCCCCGTCAAATCGATTTCGGAAAACAAATCAATTACTTCTTCATAATATCCCATGCGCTCGAGTGCGGAAAAAATCTCGGCTACGACAGCTTGCACGGAAGAAGATGCAAACGTCGGTTTCGCGCCCACAGCCAAACCGGAAACGTCTCCTTTTACCTTCAGGTGAATTGCGGAAACGGACGTATCATAACCTTCCTCTACGCCCATCACGCGCATATCGTTCGACAAATAATACGTTCGGACGTTGCCGTCTTCATTATGATATATTTTTATGTATTCGACAATTTCGATGTAATTGATATAAACTCGATTGGGAAACTTTCTTTCGATATTGAGAACGCGCACATGCGGCACGTTCTCTTCAATCCGTTTCGCCACGCTCTTCTCATCGATGAAAAATATCCCCGATCCCTTTTTGATACGATGATTGTCCATCACCTCTTGCGTATAGGAGGGGTTCGCCCGATTGGCACAGTATGCTTGTACATGCTGTACGGAAAAAAGAACGCTGTTGAAAACCACCAAAAGCGTCACGGCCAGCAACACGGAAAAAAGGATAATGAGCTTTTTATTTCTCATACGAAATATTATAGCATTTGTCGAAAAATAAATCAAGTTATTTTACGTAATGCCCCGCGCTAATTCGACAAAGGGTTATTTATTATATACGCGCGATATCCGCTCCCAGTACGGCAAGCGATTGTTCGATTTTGTCGTATCCGCGATCAATGTGTCGCACACCGCTGATAACCGACTCCCCTTGGGCGGCAAGCGCGGCCACAACAAGAGCCGCCCCGCCCCGCAGATCCTCTGCCGATACGGGGGCGCCGTATAAAGACGGTACGCCTTTCACTACCGCCACACGGTCTTTCACGATAATATTGGCGCCCATCTTATTTAACTGCACCGTGTACTTAAAGCGGTTCTCGAACATGTTTTCCACAATGCAACTGGAACCGATTGCCGTGCAAAGCAATGCGGTTATTTGCGGTTGCATATCGGTGGGAAATCCGGGAAACGGTTGTGTTTCGATTTTATGTACGGCTCGAAGTTTTCCGGAAGATTCCAGTCGAACGCCGTCGGAAAATTCCGTCACATTACAATCTGCGCGTCGTAACTTTTGCAGTACGGCATGCATATATTCCGGTTTTATGCCCTTTACGCGCACGTTGCCGCCCGTAACGCCCACCGCGCATAAATATGTTGCGGCAACAATTCGGTCGCCTATCGGGGTGTATTCTCCGCCGGAAAGCGCCGAAACCCCTTCCACGGTTATAACCCCCGTACCCGCACCGGATACTTTTCCGCCCAAGAAGTTGATGAAATTCTGCAAATCGATAATTTCGGGTTCCCGCGCCGCATTACGGATTACGGTTGTACCCTGTCCGAGTACGCCGGCCATCATAAGATTTTCCGTGGCGCCTACGCTGGGAAAATCCAAATCTACAATGCCGCCGCTTTTTGCCGTCCCGTCGCAATCCAGCATGCCGTTTACCTCGGTAATCCGCACTCCCAGACTTTTCAATCCGTATATATGTAAATCAATGGGACGCAAGCCGATTTCACACCCGCCCGGATAACTGATCGTCGCATGGCGAAAACGCGCGAGAATCGGGCCCAAAATGAATACGGAAGATCGTATACCTCCCGTCAGATCACTGGACACCCGTTTGGGATTTGCTTCTTTGCAGTCAATAACGAGCGTAGTTCCGTCGAGATCGGCACGGCCGCCGATGGATCGTATAATTTCAATCATACTGTATATATCCGCAATGGCAGGACAATTTCGTATATGTATTTCTCTTTCGGACATAATACAGCAAGCTATTAACGGCAATACGGAGTTCTTCGCCGCAGACACGTCGATTTCACCATGCAATCGCTTTCCGCCGCGGATAATCAGTTGATTTTTCATACCTACCACCCTTTTGTTCGGATAGTATAATGTATGAATTTTTCGCTGTTCTGTTACTTTTCCGTGCGCGGAAGCATATAAAAAGCAATACGCCAATAGAACGGCGCAGTCTGTTGACTACGCCGTTCCGCATTCCGTACAATTATTTCTTGAGTCTGTTACGAAGTTTATCAAGCACTAAGGAGTTCGCCAATCTACGCACTTTATCGCTTTCTTCATCGATCTGTATCGTAGTAAACTCCTGCGGCAAAATATCGCGCACGATCTCTTCCACTTCGCTGTGCGGTACGTCACCGTCGCCGAGCTGTTGCACCAATTGCTCCATAATCAGCTTATTGGCCACTTGTTTTGCCAATCGCGACGCAACGTCCATCACTTCGCTTGTAGGCGGAATCGTCTCTTGCACCGCGGTTGTCTCCGGAATGTCCATATTGTGACTTACCGCATTGATTTTGGAAAGCAACTCGTCGCTACTCAACTCTTCGGTTGCCACAGTGGCGGCTTTCGGTGCCGATTTACGCTTGGTCCGCGGTTTTGTTCCGCTTTTGCCCGACGTCGATCCCGTGCCCGATTTTGCACGTGTCGCAGAAGCCTTTTTGGGCTTGGGCTGTGCTTTAACGGGTGCCTGTTCGTCCACGAACCCGGCCAACTGGTTGAGTTCCTCTTTCAGATCGTTGATCGACTGAGATAATACGCCGTCGTTCGGCTTTTCTACAATGGTATCGATATCATCTTTCAGCCGCGAAATCTCACGAAGAATCTTTTCATTTTCTTCCGACGGATTTTGTTTGCTCAACTGTTGCTTGAGCGAAGCTAACTCCGCCAAAACCGCACTGTTGTCTCCCGAAACCGCATTGCGCGCATTTTGGTTCAGTTCTTCCCGCAATGCGGCCAACTCTTCCAAAATCGCACTGTTGTCGATAACGGCAGGCTCACTCAAATTGCGGTTCAATTCTTCCCGCAAAGTCTCGAGTTCGGTACGAATCTCATCGGTAGAGGCAGTCGCCGAAAGCGACGAAGCGATTTCCGCCTTTAATCCCTCTATCTCGTCGGACAAGCGCTCGTTCGACGCTTGGCTGATATAGACGTTCTGACGCTCCAGCAAATGGGCCATTTCGGACATAAAGTTGAGCGTGGTGGCATCGGCCTCCCGCTGATTGGCCAGTTCTTGTTTCAATGCGGCCAACTCTTCCAAAATCGCATTATTGGTGGCATCGGCATCATCGCTATGCTTAAGCGCCGCGATCTGTTCCCGAATCTCCTCCAAACGCGCTTCCGTCTTTTCACTGTCATCAATCGCCAAATTCGTGAGGCGATCTTTCATCTGTGCCAGTTCGTCCGACAGTTCATTGGTCGTATCGGATTGCTTGAT
>CAMUPJ010000168.1 GCA_947090725.1 uncultured Clostridia bacterium | reverse complement strand
TAACCATACTGCGTTTCGACTGTTACTTAGACAAAAATTGCGACAATTCCGTACATTGACGCTTGCTCATTTCCACAACGGAAGCCAACATATCACTGCCGAACATACTCACATACTTATTACCGCTGAATACGAAATGATCCACAAACGCAATCCCCGTCAATATACAACAGGAAATTACACGTGCCGTCATTTCCAAATCCATATCGGAAAATCCCATCGTGCCACCGGGATGATTGTGCGCAAGAACTATCTGTTTCGCCCCGTTACGATCGGCAACCCGCAAAATGCGCATAATATCCACCGTTGCGGAATCTACAGAACCGGAAGAAATTTCATCGGTCTGAATAACCGCATCGTTGATATTGAGAGAAGTCATCAAAAGGTGCTCTTTGGTTTGTCCCAAAAAGCGCGCGGACAAATACTTGGCCGTTTCTGCGGGTGTCGTAAGACATATGTCTCCGAATCGCGAATATTCCGCTCGCACGACAATCGGCAATACGTGCGCCAACAGATGTGCCGTTTTGTCGCCCACGCCATCCACTCGAATCAATTCGTAATAATCGGCGTGCAATACGGCCGAAAGCGACCCGAAAATCTGTATAAGATTTTTGGCAAGCGGTTTGGTATCTTTACGGGGAATTGTCGCAAACAGCAAGTATTCCAACAACTCGTAATCCGCAAAACCCGCAAAGTCGGGATTACGTTCGATAGAATCACGCACTCTTCGGCGGTGATTGGCAGTACTTTCCTCCACAACCGACTCTTTCCCAAACAGATCGTCAATATTTTCCATAGACTCTCCAAGGCACCGCCGCTACAGCGTTTGCATCAAAACTTTCGGCGGTTTAATCTTCCGTCTCTTCTTCCGGTAAATCCGCGTTGTGATACACGTTTTGCACATCGTCGTTTTCGTCAAACATATCCAGCATCCGTTGCAACTTTGGTAACGTAGCGTCGTCTACCGTGATATAATTGGACGGAATTTTATCTATTTCGCTCTTGACAAATACAACGCCCTGCGCTTCCAACTTTTCCCGCACTTCGGAAAATGCGTTCGGCGTCGTCAGAATTTCATACATACCGTCTTCGAGATTGAAATCGTCCGCGCCGCAATCGAGTGCAAGCATCATCATTTCGTCATCGTCATCGGTGGGCTTCTTCTCCACCAAAAGAACACCGCGCGTTTCAAACAGATAAGACACGCAACCGTTTGTACCCATAGAACCGCCGCATTTATCAAAAATATGGCGCACGTCACCTGCCGTACGGTTCTTATTATCGGTAAGCGTTTCTACAATCACCGCCACGCCGCCTGCGCCGTATCCCTCGTAGGTAATCGAATCGTAATTGATGTTCCCCAATTCCCCACTGGCCTTTTTAATGCTACGCGTAATATTGTCATTCGGCATATTGGCAGCTTTCGCTTTGGAAATCACGTCGCGAAGCTTGGCATTGTTATTCGGATCGGGGCCGCCCGCTTTCACCGCAACGGCAAGCTCACGCCCGATTTTGGTAAACACGTTGGCTCTGGCCGCGTCGGTCTTTCCTTTTGCTCTTTTGATTGTTGCCCATTTACTATGTCCCGACATACAGAATTTTCTCCTTTATTTATTGAATTTCAGTTCATACATCAGTATTCCCGCGCTTACTGCCGCATTCAGCGATTCCATTCCCTCTTGCATGGGAATGGTTACACGGTACGCGCATTGTCTGACAATGGATTCCTCGATCCCGTTTGCTTCATTTCCGATTACCAAACAGATCTTGCCCTTCGGTACAGGCCTATCGAATACATTCGCTCCGTTCAACACCGCCGCAACCGCGCTGTATCCATTTTGCAGTACGGGCGACAAATCCTCGGCATAATGAAACCGCACGTTCAACACGCCGGTCATGCAACTGCGGATAACTTTGGCAGAGTACACGTCTACACAATCGCGTAACACAATATCACGATATCCCGCCGCACAGGCCGTTCGTATAATCGTCCCCATATTTCCCGGATCGCGCACACGGTCTAAAAACAAACACGCCTCTTCCGTAAAAATATCCTGCCGCGGCGGAATTTTCATAAGCGCCAAAATGCCCTGGCTGTTTTCCAAAGAAGTCAATTCGGCAAAAATACCGTCCGCCAATATGTAATCCGCCGTAGGATCGACACACGATTGTGCGCAGATGACAGCCGACACATTTTGCGGACAGATTCGTTTTGCGTCGGATATCCAACGCTTTCCTTCCGCAATATATTCCCCGAAATCTTCGCGATATTTGCGCAAACTCAATTTTCTGAGTTTTTTAACCAACGGATTGGTGCGAGATACGATAGGCGTTTTTACCGTCATTATGATCTGTCCCGAAATAGAAAAGAGGTGCCGAAGCAATCGGCACCCCGAAAAGTTACTGTGCTACGGCTTTATTCGCGGTTTCCACCAACGCTTTGAAGCCCGAGGCATCGTTTACGGCGATATCCGCAAGAACTTTGCGGTTGAGCGTAATGCCCGAAACTTTGAGTCCGTGCATAAATGTGCTGTAAGACATACCGTTCATTCTGGCTGCGGCGTTGATACGGGCAATCCAAAGTTTACGGAAATCACGTTTTTTGAGACGACGTCCCACAAACGCGTACATCTGCGATTTCATGACCGCTTCGCGCGCGATCCGATACGAACGGGACTTCGAGCCAAAGTAACCTTTGGCCAACTTCATGATTTTTCTGCGCTTTTTTACTGCATTGACAGCTCTCTTGATTCTCATACTGCGAACCCTCCTACTTCTGAATCATAGACCGAATCGTACTTGCTTCCTTGTTGGAAGCCATGTACGCACCTTGTCTGAGCGAATCCTTGCGCTTACGGGATTTCTTCGTCAGAATATGATTCTTACCTTGCTGTGCGCGTTTGACACGTCCGGAAGCGGTTACGCGAAAACGCTTTTTCGCGCCGCTGTGACTTTTCATTTTGGGCATATATAATTCCTCCGATAAAGTTATTTTTTAGGTGATAAAATCATGAGGATATTTCTACCCTCCGTAGTAGGTTGTTTGTCAATCGCAGCGTCCGCTTCCACGATTTTGTAGAAATCATGCATGACTTCCACACCGAGTGCGGCATGCGCCTGCTGACGCCCTCTCATACGAATGGAGACGCGCACTTTGTCGCCGTTGCGCAAAAACTTTTGTGCCGCTTTCGCCTTGGTCTCCAAGTCGTGCGTATCGATAGTCATCGACAACCATACTTCTTTGAGCTCGGTTACTTTCTGATTCTTACGCGCATCCTTCTCCCGTTTCTGCATTTCGAACTTGAATTTGCCGAAATCCATAATTTTGCACACGGGCGGTTTCGCGTTGGGGCTGATTTTAACCAAATCGAGGTTTTTGGAATCGGCAATACGATTTGCTTCTGCCGCCGACATAATACCGAGCTGCGTATTGTCGTCGTCGATTACGCGAACCTCGCGATCGAAAATCCTGTCGTTCAACTCAACGTCTTTGAGATTAATAACCGTATCCTCCACATAAAAAGAAATAGAGCGGAAAGCAAACTTCCGCTCTAAAACATACTACGATCTTAAGAACACGTACCTTTGTT
>CAMUPJ010000167.1 GCA_947090725.1 uncultured Clostridia bacterium | reverse complement strand
CCAAACCGCTGTCGTCGCTGAGCGCCGCAAGCCCCGTTCTGGCATATACGTAACGCGCTTTGATCAGTGCGTTTTCCTCAAAGGTCGTGCCCGTCTCGTCGATATCCACATCGATGCCGACTTGCTCCATGGGCACAACTTCATAGATCCCTTTGAGAATTTCCGTAACTTCCGCGATTTTGTCTTTATTCTTACTGGCTACAATCAATTTCTTCATAGAAAAAGTATAGCACGCCTCTACAAAAAAAGCAAACCAAACGGCATGCGTTCGATTTGCTTTTTAACGGATTTTCGGAAAAACAGTCTTTTTACAGCAAGATACAAATAATTCCGCCTTTTCCCTCGTTGATAATGCGAGACAGGGTTTTTCGCATCTTTTTCTGTGTTTCTTCCGGCATGGACGTCAGCTTGTTATTGAGTCCTTCATTGACAAGCACATGCAATGATTTGCCGAACATATTGGTTTCCCAAAGACCTTTGGGATCGTTCTCAAACTCGCTCATCATCGATTTGACAAGCTCCTCGCTCTGCTGTTCCGTTCCCACAATGGGATTGACTTCCGTCTGGATATCCACGCGCATAATATGCAAACTGGGTGCAGATGCCCGCAAACGCACGCCGAAGCGCGAACCTTGTTTTACCATCTGCGGCTCTTCCAGCGTCATTTCGTCGAGCGTGGGCGTGACGACGCCGTATCCGGTTTCATTCACTTGTTTGAGCGCTTCGGCCAATTTGTCATACTCGCGTTTTGCATGCACGAGCGCTTTCATATGCGACATAAGTGCAAAGTCGTCGGCAATCTCCATACCGCACTGTTCGCCGAGCGCACGGTAAAACAGTTCGGGGCGCGCGTTTACGGTATACGTTACTTTGCCTTTGTCCAGTTCCACGTTTTCCACTTGCGGTTGCAAGAAGTCGGTGGATTCGGCAAACAACGCTTCGGGCGTTTTGTAGTCTGCCATGCGGGTCATGGATTTGCTGGAATCGAGCAAGCTGTCTACCAGATTGCGAATAATGCCGTCTTCGAGCGGCAACGCCTGCAACCACTTACTGATCTTCACCTCGATGTCCATAAGCGGGAATTCCATCAAGACTTTTTCAAACAGACGGGTAATGTCTTGCGGCGTAAGGTTCAGAACGTCCATACTCATGACGCTCGTGCCGTACTTTTCTTCCAAGGAAGCCGCAAGCTTCGTCGTTTCCTTCGACGTGGGCACCGTGGAATTGAGCACGATCACAAACGGCTTGTTGAGCGCCTTGAGTTCCCCCACAACCCGCTCTTCCGCCGAAACGTAGGCAGCCCTCGGCAAGTCCGTGGCAATCGAGCCGTCGGTCGTCATGACAATACCGATTGTGGAATGGTCGCTGATGACTTTGCGCGTTCCTATATCCGCCGCATCGATAAAAGAAATCTCTTCCTCACTCCACGGCGTCTTGACCATACGCGGCTTTTCCCCGTCCATATGTCCCGTAGCGCCGTCTACCATATAGCCCACGCAATCCACAAGACGTACTTTCACATCCACATTTTCGGCCACGGAAATCGATACGGCCTCGTTCGGCACGAATTTGGGTTGTGTCGTCATAATGGTTTTGCCGTTGGCGCTTTGCGGCAACTCATCTTTCATTCGTTCGAGAACGTGCTTATTGGCCACTTTCGGCACAACAAGCTTCTCCATAAAATTCGTAATAAATGTCGACTTGCCCGCACGCACGGGACCGACGACGCCTACATAGATATCTCCGCCCGTGCGGCTTCGTATATCATTGTAGATATCGAATTCTTCCATAGATTGCAGTCTCCTTTCATGACTTGATACTCAAGTATATGAGGGTACCCTCACCGATTATGACTGCAAAAAAAGGAACCCGAAAGGTGTTTGTTATTGAGATTTTCTTTTGCGGCAAAATAAATAGCCCCCATCTTCGCAAGCAAAGTATAGTGGGCTGAATTTTATTTCAATTTAATCCCTAATCTTTTGAAATATTCTTTATCATTATGCATAAAGGCAATCATATCTTCCATTGCCCTTTGATATCCGCGTGGATGCCAATGTGTTATGTCGGCAACTTTCTTCTTGGAAAACCTGCTAACTTTCTCATATTCTAAAACAAAAACGTACTCCGAAAAATCATCGCAGTCTTGATACAACTGCATTTTACCGATTGGGGATTCTCCGATTATAACATAATAATCCGCTTGGGGTTCGAATCCCAAATCCACAGAAGCATGTTTTAATTCTATAGATAAATTCCGTTGTATCCCTTTTTTATAAATATATTCAATATTTGTTGTCGGATAGCCGATTTCTCTTTGTTTTTGTATGTTTAGAATCAGTTCCCAAAAACCACAAAACTCGTTCCAATCGACTTTTTTACGAATAGGAGTTCTCGAATAATCAACATCATCACAAATAGAAAGTACTTTTTCTAAATCATTTATGCACTCTTCAATATAATATGGTTGCGCAATAGAATTATGTTTTTTACAATCATCTGGGATTTCCGCCTTTTCCAAAAACGTGATTTGAGAAGCGAGTCCAAACATCGGTATGAATTCGGCCAAAACCTTTTGATTGATTTCCGTAACAAGCACTTTCATTTATTATTATTCCTGTTAATATCTCTTGGAAATGCACCGTAGGCCGAGGCCACTGCTTATTCCGATTATCCCACCGTTTTCTTTTTGTGCCGCCCGAACAGAATGACTTTGCGTTCCGTTCCGGCAAACAGTTTCAGAATATTTTTCGTATGCGCAAATAGCGTCATGCAAAACAGAATAAACAAAAGAATCAAACTGGGGAGATTTCCGAACGATGTCCCGAGCGTAAATGCGTCGAGCGCAATGGGAAAAGAAATAATGATAAAGGACGTGATGGAACCGATTTTGAAAAAAATAAGAAACAATGCGCCCACCGTGAAAGAGATCAAGGTCGCCCACCAGTTAATCACAAGACAGACGCCCACCGAACTGGCGATACCCTTACCCCCGTGAAATTTGTAGAACACGGGAAATATATGCCCCACAATGACGCTCAGCGCGCCCACATATAATCCCGTTTCGTTTGCGCCGAACTTCCAGGCTTCTCCGCACACAAACCATCCGAGCAAACAAGGCAACGCGCCTTTCAGCGCATCGAGCGCCAACGTCAGCAATCCGATCCCCTTACCGAAATTGCGGAACATATTCATGGTGCCGGGATTCCCGCTACCCAATTTGCGGATATCGTTCTTTTTCAGTTTGGAAATAGCGATGGCCGAGTTGAAATTTCCCAAAAGATAGGAAACAATCGCTACTGCTACATACTTAATTGCCGTACTCATCGGTCGTCATCCTTCTTTTTGTGGAATATAAGTTGAATGGGAGTTCCGGAGAAATCGAACGCTTTGCGGAGTGAATTTTCGAGATAGCGCCGATAAGAAAAATGCACCAACGTATCGTCGTTTACAAAAAATACGAATTTGGGGGGATTGGTCTCCGCCTGTGTTGCATAATAAATTTTGAGACGACGCCCCGAAAACGCAGGCGGCTCGTTCATGGCAACCGCTTCGCTGACCACGTCGTTCAACGTACCGGTAGTCACCCGCTTGGATGCGGCGGCATACGCTTCCTCCGCGGTTTC
>CAMUPJ010000166.1 GCA_947090725.1 uncultured Clostridia bacterium | reverse complement strand
AGCCGATATAGACCGCGAAAAAGCGTTCCTTGCGCCCAAGCGTGTGAGTAAAGTCGTCGAATATATTCTAACGCATTTCAATCAAAAGACGTACCGCAACATAAAGAGCTACGCTTTCAACGCGCTCACGAATATAGGCGAGGTGGCGGCGGCAAAAGACCGTAACGCCGTGGCCGAGCAAAAGCAGAAAAAGCATTTGAGTGGATTTAACTCTATTTTTTGCGTGTCGAGCGTGCAGGCGGCTAAGTTGTATTATGCCGAGTTTAAGAAGCAAATGGACGCAAATCCTTCTTTGCGACTGAACGTAGCGACGATATTCAGTTTTGCGGCGAACGAGGAAGAACAGGACGGATTACTCGGCGAAGAAAATCCCGAAGATACGACCAATCTGGATGCTTCGAGCCGTGACTTTTTGGACAGCGCGATACAAGATTATAACGTTACTTTCAAAACGAACTACGATACTTCAAGCGACAAATTCCAAAATTATTATAAAGACGTGTCTTTGCGTATGAAAAACCGCGAGATAGACTTGCTTATTGTGGTAAATATGTTCTTGACGGGCTTCGACGCGACTACGCTCAATACTTTATGGGTGGATAAGAACTTAAAGCAACACGGGCTTATTCAGGCGTATTCGCGTACTAACCGTATCTTAAATTCGATAAAAACTTTCGGCAATATCGTATGCTTCCGTAACTTGCAAAAGCGTACCGATGATGCCGTGTCGTTGTTCGGAGATAAGGAAGCGGGCGGCATTTGCGTTCTCAAAGGCTATAAAGACTATTATTATGGGTACGATGGCAAGGCTGGTTACGTTGATTTGATTGACGAATTGCAAAGCAAATATCCTTTGACTGAGCCGCAGATTGTAGGCGAGGGGGCGCAAAAGGAATTTATAGGCTTATTCGGCGCTATATTGCGTATGCGTAATCTTTTGTCGTCGTTCGACGAGTTTACGGGCAACGAGCTTTTATCCGAACGTGATATGCAAGACTATCAGGGACGGTACAACGATTTGTACGACGAGTGGCGCAACCGTCGTAAAGATCACGAAAAGGAAGATATAACCGACGATATCGTTTTTGAAATCGAACTTATAAAGCAAATCGAAATAAATATTGACTACATACTATTGCTTGTAAAGAAATATCACGACGGACACAAATCGGATAAGGAATTACTGATCACGATAAACAAGGCTGTCGATTCGAGCTTGGAACTTAGAAGCAAAAAGGCCTTGATACAAAACTTTATCGCGGGTATAAACGATGTGGACGACGTGCTTTTGGAGTGGAAAGAGTTTGTCGCAAAGAAAAAAGAAGAAGAGCTTGCGGCGATAATAGCCGAAGAAAGATTAAAAGAAGAAGAAACGCGCAAGTTTATTGAGTATTCATTCCGTGATGGGGTAATGAAAACAACGGGTACGGATATAGACAAGATAATGCCGCCGATGTCGATGTTCGGCGGCGGCAGAGAGAAAAAGAAAGCGGGCATCACGCAAAGGTTGCTTGCGTTCTTCGAGCGGTTTTTCGGTATAGGTTGAAACGGAATAATTAGGGCGTTCTGTTCGCTTAATTATAGGTACGAAAAGTGGCGTATTCCGCTTTACTTTCGGGATTTGGGCATATTGCCCGTTGTTTTTTTGTACAGACGGTAAAACGTAGTGTAGTCGGAAAATCCGAGCGTGCGCGCCGTTTCGGTGGGCGAGACGCCTTGATGCAAAAGACTTTGGGCAAGCAACATTTTTTTTTGTTTGACGTAGGTCATCAGTCCCGTTTTCATGTATTGCGAAAAGAGATGCGATATATGATTGGCGCTGCGATATGTATGCCGTGCAATATCTTGCAGGCTGAGCGGCTCGTAAATGTGGCGATTGATATAGGAGAGAATTTCGCCGATGGTGGGATCGCGAAGGGGAAGCGTGTCGGTCAGCGGCGTGTACTTTAGGTGCAATAAGAGACGGTTAAGAAAGGTGTAGACCAACTTGACGGCGTCTTGTTTTTCGTAGATTTCCAAATTGCGCTCGAGATCATCGAGCAACGGAGTATAGATTGCGTCGTCCCATACGAACAGTTCGCGCCGACTGTCCAGAAAATCGTATAATTCGGGGTAAACGACGTGGCGGTCGAAATTGAGTACCACGCGTTCGTACGGCACGTCTGTATTGCAGATGGTGGCATAGTGATATTCAAGCGGTCGGATCAGCAGAATATTTCCGTGCCGCATCTTATATAGGCGATCTTCCACCAAAAACTCCGTCGCCCCGTTGAAAAAGATATATAATTCGTATTGGGTGTGATTGTGACGGTAGTAGCTTTCCGTGGAAGGGTGCGACTCTTCGGTATGTGCAAACGAGAGTTCCGAGACGGCGCATTCTGTTTTTCGGATTGTGTTCGACATACGATTATGATACCATACTAATAACACAAAATGCAATGAAAATCACACATTCTGCTATTTACTATACTTTTTGATTGGTATATACTGAAAAGGAAATATACGGGGACTTTGCCGAGAGGCGATAAGGAGAGGAAGTATGGTAAGCAGACAACGATTTTTCGATGACGATCTTTTTTTGTATAACGCCGCGGCGCGCGTTTTATACAGCGAAGTGCGCGATCTGCCTATTATCGATTACCACTGCCATCTCGACGCGCACAAAATTGCCGACAATGCGGCGCTCGACGACATCGGCGCGTTGTGGCTGGCGGGCGATCACTACAAGTGGCGCGCCATGCGTTTGTGCGGCGTGGACGAATACTATATAACGGGCGAAGCGCCGTATGCGCAAAAATTTCGCAAGTATGCCGAAATTTTGCCCAAGCTGGCGGGCAACCCGCTGTATTATTGGACGCATCTCGAGCTGCAACAGATCTTCGGCGTGAACGAACCGCTGAACGGCGACAGCGCCGCGCGTATTTACGCGCACGCCAACAAAAGGTTGCAAGGCATGCATGTGCGCGATCTGTTGCAACAATACAAAGTGCAATACGTTGCCACCACCGACGATCCCGCGAGCGATCTTGCGGCGCACGGGACGTACGACGGCACGACCGTGGCGCCCACATTCCGTCCCGACAAGCTGTTTTTGTGGGAGGACGCATATCTGGCGCAATTGGGCAAGGCGGCGGGAGTATCCGTGAAAACGCTTGCCGACGTGTTGACCGCGGTGCAACGGCGGTTGGACTTTTTCGTGACAAAGGGGTGCAAGATCTCCGACCACGGAATGGCGAAACTGCCCGCGGCTTTTGCGAGCGAGAGCGAAGCGCAAAAAATATTCGAAAACCGTAAGAGCGTGAGCGCGGCGCAAATGGACGCGCTCAACGGCTTTTTGCTGGTATGGCTGAGCGGAGAGTATAAAAAGCGGAATATGCTCATGCAGTTGCATTTGGCGCCTATCCGCAATCTCAATCCGACCATGTTTGCGCGGTTGGGTCCCGACGCGGGGTTCGACAGCATAGGCGACGCGCAACCGCTTGGCGAGGCGGCGGCGTTTTTGGCGCGGGTACGCGACGAGGAACGCCCGCTCACCGTTGTATACACGCTCCACGACGGCAATCTGGCGGGGTTGGCGGCGTTGTCGGGCGCTTTCCGCAACGTGCGCATGGGCGCGGCGTGGTGGT
>CAMUPJ010000165.1 GCA_947090725.1 uncultured Clostridia bacterium | reverse complement strand
GTATTTCCGAGCGATTTGCTCATTTTGCCGCCGTCTACCAGCATGAATTCGCCGTGCATCCACACATTGACGGTTTTGCATCCTTCCCGCGCTTCGCTTTGTGCGATTTCGTTTTCATGATGTACGGGAATATGGTCTACGCCGCCGGTATGAATGTCGAATGTTACGCCTAAGTATTTGCGGCTCATGGCCGAACATTCTATATGCCAACCGGGATATCCCATGCCCCAGGGGGATTCCCACTGCATAATGTGGTTTTTCTCCGCTTTTTTCCATAGAGCGAAATCGGCGGGGTGCCGCTTTTCCGTATTGACTTCCACGCGGGCGCCGGCAATCTGTTCGTCCAGATTCAAGCGGCTGAGCTTACCGTACTCTTCGAATTTTCCGATGTCGAAATAAATCCCGTCGCTTGTTTCGTAGCCGTAGCCTTTGTCAACGAGGTCTTGTACGTACTGTATCATGTCGGAGATATGGTCGGTCGCTTTGGCGATGATTTCCGGCTTGCCGATGTTGAGACGCGCCAAATCGCGGAAAAAAACTTCCGAATAGTAGGCGGCGATTTCCTGCGGAGTCTTGCGTTGTTCCTGCGCGGCTTTGGCCATCTTGTCTTCGCCGTCGTCCCCGTCGGAAAGAAGATGTCCCACGTCGGTGATATTCATTACGCCTTTGAGTTTGTAACCGTCGTAGCGAAGCGTTCGCCGCAACATATCCATAAATACATAAGTGCGCAAATTGCCTATGTGGGCATAGTTATACACCGTCGGCCCGCAGGAGTACATGGTGACCGTGTTGCCTTTGATGGGGACAAAATCTTCTTTTTTACGTGTCAGCGTGTTGTAGAGTTTGAGCATTTGTTTATCTATCCTTCCCAAATTTCGTATTGAGCCGTTTTTCCAGTGCGTCTATCCGCACCGTCAGATCCTGCAGAGAATCGGTTGCGGGGGAGGCGGACGGCGCGGCAAACCGATGGTTGCCGATTTTTACGATGCGTCCCGGGATGCCCACTACCGTAGCGCCGGGCGGTACTTCGCGCAACACAATGCTACCGGCGCCGATGCGTGCATTTTGCCCTACGGTAAACGGCCCGAGTATTTTTGCGCCGGCCGAAATGATTGCGCCGTCGGCAACGGTAGGATGCCGTTTTCCCGTTTCTTTTCCCGTTCCGCCTAAAGTAACGCCTTGGTAAATCAGCACATGGTTTCCGATTTCGGCCGTTTCGCCGATGACTACGCCTACGCCGTGATCGATTACCACGCCGTAACCGATTTTAGCGGCAGGATGTATTTCCACGCCTGTCAGAAATTTCGCCAGCCGACTTATGAGATGCGCGACCCAATGATAGCGGTGGAGGTACAAAAAATGCGCCAACCGATACAGTACCAGCGCATGGAAACCGCTGTAGGTAAGTAATACCGTCCACTTGCTTCGTGCCGCCGGATCGCGCCGAAAAATGGCGTGAAAATCCCGACGGATTGCTTGGGTAGCTGTCATGAGAGGTTTCCTCCGAAAAATATCATTACGTTTTTCCGAGGTATTTTACAGATACGACAAAAGTTCGACGGCGGTGTCGAGATTGTCTTGCGCCGCCTGTTTTTCTTTTTCGTCGGTAAGGACGGTCGTAAACTTTTTTTCGATTTCGTCCAGGCGTTTTTCGAGTTCTTCCCGTCCTTTTTCCGTCAAGGCATAGCTGAGAGTCCGTCGATCGTCGGGGCGCCGTACTTTGCTGATAAGGTCTCCTTTGATGCACTTGTCGGCAAGTAACGCAAGATTGGATTTATTCATGCAGAGCGCATCCATCAGCTCGCGGGGCGGTTGCGGGGCGTTGCGCAAACAAAAAAGCAACCGCTCGCGCAATCCGAATGCGCCGAGCTGTGTGTTGCTTGCCTTTCGCGTATACAAAAGCAAATCGATGATTCTGTCCGCAAGTCCGTTCGTAAGCGTTGCCTCCGTCTGCTAACCGTATAATCCATTATACATGATATGCGCGCAATTGTCAACCGCTCAAACCTCTCGCGAAAGTTCTTTGTTTGGGCGGGGCGTATGGATCCGATATGGGAAAGCGCGTGGCACTTGCGCTTGGCGACTGTTAGCACTCAAAAGCCGAAAGTGCTAATTTTTATTAGAGATTTTTGTGAAATAAAAAGAGAACATCGTGAGATTTGAACAGGTTAATGTCTGATTTTCCTTGAATATAGGGGGATTTTTGGGAAAATATGCGACTTGTATTTATTTCACTTTTTTCTGAAATAAATTGAATTTTTGGGAAATAAACACTTACTTTTGCGGAACTTACATTGACTTTTGTGCGGAAATACTGTATTATTATAGTGAAACAGAGAAAATGTCGTAGGAGAAAGCAAAAAATGCCGATTTCCGATAAAGTCATAGAAATGGAGACCAAGAAAAAAGGTCTCACCGCGATTTTTATTGTGCTTATCGCAGTCCTGGCGGCCGCAAGTATTTTGTTTGCCGTTCTTTGGGTGGTGAAAGCGCCCGCCGTCGATCCTCCGGCGGTGGAAAAGATCTCTTTGGGCGTTTCCGATTTGTATACCGAATCCGCGGCGGGAACTCCGGCCGAAGATATCGTATACAAAGTTTCCCCCGGATGTCGATACGCATTGAATTTCGATATCGTGCTTAAGGAAAACTCCAGCGAGGAAGACACCAATCCGGTGCTTACTTTTTCCTACGATGAGAAAATAATTATGCCGCAGGCTTCGGGAATCGATCCCGAAAATCGCAGCAAGTACGTGTACGAATTTACCGTGCTCAACAATGCGACGGTGGGGGCTACCTTTCAACTCACGGTAACGAGTGCGTTTACTCCCGAGACGCATACGGTCATTAAGTTTCAGGTGGTGGAATCGTACGTCGAAAACTTCGATCTTGTGTCGGAGGATGCGTCGGGTCTGAAAACGATCAAGGGATTCCGCATGGTGCGCAGTGTGAACAGCAACGGAGTCACCACGACCACCCGCGTGGAGGGAAGCACGCTGACGTTGCAGGAAAAAGAGGGCTCGTCCGAGTTGCGTCGTATCTACGGCGTGCAGGAGCGCATGGTGTATTACGAGACGGGCAGCGGTTTGTACGACAAGAACGAGACGTACATATTGTCGTTCGAGCAGCTCGGAAAAATCGGCGTCAACGGCAACTATGCGAAAATTCAGCGCGGAATAGACGGCCTCGGCGGCGGCAAATTCGATCAGGTGCAGGTTTTTGTGGCCGAGGGTTGGAATGCGAACGATAACGCGTACAAAGAAATCGTGGACGGGTATCGCGCGATCACCAATCCCGATAAAGAGGCGGCTACGAAAGCGGCCAATTTGGAATTGGATCTCAATCCCGACGTACAGTATTGTCGGGATCATCTGTATTTCAATGCGAGCGGCTCGGCAGGGAAGTGCACCATTAAATTGGTGGCCAATGCTTTTAACAATGCGGTTCTCAAACCGGAAATTCTGATCGAAATCGAATTTATCAACAGTAATACGATCGACAAAATAACCGACATCAAATTCACCAGCCCGTATACGGGATTGGAAAGCAACGAAATCGATTTCTATCTCAACGGCGTCGGCGGCAATGCCAATAATCCGTTTGTGTTTGACGAGTACATCAGTGTCGTCAAGGGAAGAAAGACGATT
>CAMUPJ010000164.1 GCA_947090725.1 uncultured Clostridia bacterium | reverse complement strand
GAACAACGCTACGTTGGAAGTAATGGGCAGCGCCTTCATCAACGGCAACAAAAATTCCACGGGGCAGAGAAGCAACGTGTATTTCGCCAACGACACGCAGAAAATCGCCGTTACGGGGCAGTTGGTGCGCGGCGCCCAGATCGGCGTAGTGCGTACCGCAATCGGTCCGTTTACAGAGGGGTACGGAGAAAACAACACGAAAGAACCGACGCAATATTTCTATGCAGACAGTCCGTTATCGAAAGTGATCACGGAAGGAGAAGGCGTAGGAATGGAAGGATCGATCATGAGTTACAGCAACGAACTGAACTGGTCGACGGCGGTACAAGCGAGTTTAGCGGAGAACGGAGCGACGAAGACAGTAACGTTGTACGCGGACTGGGTAGCGCGAGCGAGCAACTCGTACGGAACGGAATTCGGCACGACGACGGGATATTTAAACGGCGCGTTATACGTACCGAGGGGAGCGAGCATCATTCTGGATCTGAAGGGATATGCGGTGGATCGAAACCTGGAAGGCGCGCGAGCGAACGGGTATGTAATCTACGTAGCGGGAGAATTCACGTTACGAGACAGCGGACCGATCGCGCCGAGCAAAGATTTACCGGAAGGAGTCGAACCATCGACGCGAGAGATGGGCGAACTGACGGGCGGAAACAACTCGACGACGAACCAAGGCGGCGGGATATATATTGCGGCGAACGGAAAAGTGAAGATCGAGAACGGGAACGTATACGGCAACAAAGCGACGGGCAGCAATTCAGCGGGCGGAATCTACGTAGCGGTGTTAAACGGAGCGCAGGAAACGCCGTCGTTGGAAATGATCGGTGGCAAGGTAGAAAACAACGTAGGAACGACGGCAGGGGGAATTTATACGGGCGCGCAGAGCCGAATCGAGAACGCGAAAGTAATCGGGAACCGAGCGAGCACGATCGGCGGTCAGGGCGGAATCTATGTACCGAGTACCGTAACGTTGGAGATGGGCGGCAGCGTGCAGGTGAAAGACAACCAGACGAACACGAACATAGCAGGGAACCTGTATTTAGCTGGCGAAACGGCGAAGATCGAAGTAGTGAGCGAATTCACGAACGAAGCGGAGATTCATTTATCGCGCACGCAGATCGGAGTGATCACGCACGGTTACGGCACATACAACGGCGAAGGGGAAGCGGAGCGAGTATTCCAGACGGACAACAACGCGACGTACTTTATCCGAACGGAAGAAGTTGACGGAATCATCGAAGTAACGGTATTGAGTAACGACAGTATCCAGAACTGGTCGCACGCGGTAAAAACGAGTTTAGACAACGGCGGAGCGACGCAGAACTTTATGTTGTACGGTGACTGGACGGCGACGCCGAACGCGACGTACGTAACGGCGTTCGGAGAAGATATCGGCTATTCGAACGGGCGATTATACGTTCCGGCAGGCGCGAGCATCGTGCTGGATCTGAAGGGGTATACGATCAACCGTAACTTGACGAGCGCGATGGCGAACGGGAGCGTAATCTACGTAGCGGGCACGTTGCGAATCATCGACAGCGTGGGCGGCGGGAAGATCACCGGCGGGAACTCGACGGGGACGGGTGGAATCTTCATCGGCAACGGCGGCACATTGATCGTGGAAGGGGGAACGATCACCGGCAACCGATCGAGTTCCGGGAGCAATGCGGCGGGCGTAAACGTGAGCGGCACGTTCGAGATGACTGGCGGCCGAATCGAAGGGAACGTTGGTTCGGGAATCGGCGGAGTTTACGTCGAGACGGCGGGTGCTCTGAAGATCGGCGGAAGCGCGGTAATCACGGGCAACACGCTGAGCGTGGACGGAACGCGGTCGAACGTCAAACTGGCGGATCTGGAAGGCCGAATCGAAGTGATCTCTGCGCTGACGGGCGGAGAGAAGTTCAGCGTGCTGCGCGAGAACATCGGCCCGTTCACGACGGGCTACGGCGAAAAGATGACAGGGCTGGATCCGAAAGAATATTTCGAATCGGAGAGCGCGAACTATTATATCGGTACGGAAGGTCAGAACACGTTACAGGAAGCGTCGATGCAGACGGACAACAATATGTTGAACTGGTCATACGCGGTGAAGATGAGTCTGGCGCAGAGCGGCCGGGAATGGACGGTAACGCTGACGGAAGACTGGACGGCGGAAGTGGACACGACGTACTACACGCGTTCGTTCGGACCGGATAAACTGCCGGGCTACTATTACGGCGCGCTGTACGTTCCGGTGGGAGCGAACATCGTATTGAACCTGAACGGATACACGGTGAACCGGGACTTATTGACGAATCTGACGACGGAAGGCCGAACGAACGGCTACGTAATCAACGTGAGCGGCAAATTCATTTTACGCGACGAGCCGACGGACGGCCGAGCGGCGACGGGCAAGCTGAAAGGCGGATACAACTCGACGAAAGAGAGCGGAGCGGGAGTGTACATCGCGCCAGGCGGCGAGTTTATAATGGAAGGCGGCACGATCACGGATAACCGGAGCGTAGGCGAAAACAGTGTGGGCGGAGTCTATGTCGGGGGGACGTTCACGGTTACGAACGGAACGATCACGCAGAACACCGGAAAACTGGCGGGGGGCGTGTATATTCCGGAAGCGACGGGTGAATTCAACCTTGGCGGCACGACGGAGATCCACGGCAACCTGAACGGAGACGACGTAAACAAGAACGTATATTTTGAATCGACGAGCGGAATCATCAACGTGATCTCGACGTTAGAGAACACGACGCCGATCGGAGTAACGCGCTCGGGGCTGGGGGTATTCACGCACGAATACGGGCGATTCAACACGGTGTCGCCGGCGGTGCATTTTGCGACGGAGAACACGTTATACGACGTAGAAGGGCGGCCGATCGACGGATGGCAAGAAGGGGTAATGACGACGAAAGACAACGCGATGAACTGGGATTACGCGGTCTTGACGAGTCTGGCCCGTGGCGGAGTGCAGGAAGAATTCCAGATGCAGGTCGACTGGGAAGCGGCGGCGAACGGCTCGTACACGACGGCGTTCGGAACGCGAGCGAACTGTTATCTGAACGGTGCGTTGTACGTGCCTGCGGGAGCGAGCGTGCGGATGGATCTGAACAGCCGCACGTTGAACCGGAATCTGCAGGGCGTGCGCCGGAACGGGTATGTAATCATCGTGGACGGCACGTTGGTGATCACGGACCTGACGGATAACAAAGAAGGGAAGATCACGGGCGGAATGAACAATTCTGGACCCGGCTGTCTGAGCGTAACTGGCAGCGGTGACGTAATTTTCGAGAGCGGGACGATGACCGGTAACCGCGGCACGAACGCGGGCGCGGTGTATACGACGGGCAAATTCAAACTGGCAGGCGGGGTGATTGAGGAGAACGTAGGCACGAACGCCGGCGGAGTATTTGTCGAGAACAAAGCGGAAGCGCAGTTCACGATGTCCGCGGGCGACATTCGTAACAACCGCGCGACGAGCGCGGGCGCGGTATACACAGCGGGCCGGTTTGTAATGGAGCGGGATCCTGCGTCGAGCACTTACGGAGTCATCAGCAAGAACGACGGGCTGAGCGGCGGCGTGTACGTAGCGGCGAACGGCACGTTCACGTTGCGCAGCGGCGAAATCAAAGAAAACACGGGCACGAGCGTAGGCGGGGTGTACGTAGTGAACAACCGGACGGCGAACTTCGAGATGGTCGGCGGCACGATCGGA
>CAMUPJ010000163.1 GCA_947090725.1 uncultured Clostridia bacterium | reverse complement strand
TGGACGAGATCGGTATCGGCCGCCCTGCTACCTATACGCCCACGGTTACTCTTTTGGCGGCAAGAAATTACACGGAGAAAGAAGGAAAATACATCAAGCCTACGCACGTGGGCATGGACGTGACCGATATGTTGATCAAGTATTTTCCCGAGATTATGGATGTGAAGTTTACCGCCGGCATGGAAACGCGTCTCGACGAGATCGAAAAAGGCGGCGTTATATGGCAACGCGTCGTGGGAGATTTTTATGCGGGATTCGAAGAAAAGATAGCCGCTTCCCTCGGCGACAGTTTCAGTCTGAAAGCGCCCGATCAGAAAACCGATATTGCATGTCCCACGTGCGGTACGCTTATGGTGGTGAAGTCGGGACGCTTCGGCAAATTTTTGGCTTGTCCGAATTATCCGAAATGCAGAACGACATTGCAATATGACGAAAGTACGGGACGCGCGGCGGAGTCGAAAACAAGTCAGAGCGAAGTTACGGAAGAAAAGTGTAGCAAATGCGGGCGTCCCATGGTGCGCAAGCAAGGCAAGTTCGGACCGTTTTTGGCATGTTCCGGATATCCTGCTTGCAAAAATATCGTCAATATCGAGAATAACGACGTAGCTACGGCCGGCCACGCGGGGCATTGTCCCGATTGCGGCAAACCGCTCAAAGCGATCAAATCCCGCGGTTCGGTTTTTTATGGATGCACGGGATACCCGGAGTGCAGATTCACGTCCAATTCGCCGATTGCGGAGACAAAGTGTCCCGATTGCGGCAGTTATTTATATGTGCGACAATACAAAGACGGCACGCATCATGTGTGTTCGTCAAAAACTTGCAAATATAATGTAAAGGCGGAGTAGCGGTGGAAGTTACTGTCATCGGAGCGGGACTTGCCGGATGCGAAGCCGCTTATCGGATTGCCGCGTGCGGACATACCGTGCGACTGATAGACTGCAAACCCGATACGGCTTCTCCTGCGCATCGGAGCGGAAACTTTGCCGAACTCGTCTGCTCCAATTCTCTGAAGTCGGACGAGCCTACGACGGCAAGCGGATTGTTGAAGAGGGAGTTGCGCGCACTGGGATGCTTTTTATTACGGGAAGCGGAAGCGGCGCGCGTACCCGCCGGCGGGGCTTTGGCGGTAGACAGAGAGGTTTTTTCCCACCGCATTACCCAAATCATTCGATCGCATCCGGGGATAGAGATTGTCGGCGAGACGGCACAAGATTGGAACGTAAACGAACTGACGGTGATTGCCACGGGGCCGCTTACCGTGGGGAAACTTGCCGATGTACTGCAAAGCAGAATAGGCGGTGCTCTGCATTTTTACGACGCCGCCGCGCCTGTGGTCGATGCAATGAGCATCGAGCGTGCGCATTGTTTTGCGGCGAGCCGTTACGACAAGGGGGATAGCGACTATCTGAATTGTCCGATGGATAAAGATACCTATCTTGCGTTTGTTTCGGAATTAGTCTCGGCGGAGCGCGCACAGCAGCACGCTTTCGACCGACGGGAGATTTTCGAGGGGTGTATGCCGATCGAAATTATGGCCGAACGAGGCGTGGACACGATGCGCTTCGGCCCGTTGCGACCCGTCGGCTTTGTGGATCCGCATACCGGAAAACGCCCGTATGCCGTCGTACAGTTGCGTGCGGAAAATAACGAACGGACAATGTATAACCTTGTCGGATTTCAGACCAATCTGAAATTCGGCGAGCAGCGTCGCGTATTCGGTATGATTCCCGCGCTGGCACATGCGGAGTTTTTGCGATACGGGGTGATGCATCGTAATACGTATATAGATTCGCCGCGCGTATTGGACGTGTATTCGCGTCTTCGCGATTTTCCCAACACATTTATTGCCGGTCAGCTCAGCGGTGTGGAAGGTTACGTGGAAAGCATTGCGTCGGGGCTTGTGTGCGGAATAAACGCAGTGCGCATTTTGGAAGGGAAGCCGCCGGTGACGTTGCCCGATACGACCGTGATTGGTTCGCTGTATCGTTATATCACTACGGCGCAAGCCGATTTCCAGCCGATGAATGCAAATTTCGGCGTCTTGCCGCCGCATGAGGAGCACATTCGCGATAAGACAAAACGAAAAGAAAGATATTGCGAGCGATCTTTGTCGGATTTGTACGAATTTCAAAAAGCAAACGATTTAGTTTGATTTCTGATCAAAATCGTTGTATAATAAATCAAAACCCTTGCAAATCTAATCGAAAAAACGGGAGAGATCTATGGAATTAAGAGGAACGACCATCGTTGCCGTAAAAAAGGACGGTAAAACGGTAATCGCCGGTGACGGACAGGTAACGGCCGGTGAAAGTTGGGTTATGAAATCCAACGCGAAAAAAGTACGCAGAATTTACGACGGAAAAGTTGTCATCGGATTTGCCGGAAACGTAGCCGATGCGTTCACGCTCAGTGAGCGCTTCGAGGGAATGCTCAATAAATACAGCGGTAATCTCATGCGCAGTGCGGTGGAACTGGCGCAACTGTGGCGCGGCGACAAGAATTTGCGCCAATTGCAGGCCATGATGATTGTGGCCGACGCGCGCGATTTGCTGATTGTTTCGGGTGTGGGGGACGTTATCGATCCCGAAGACGGCATTTGCGCAATCGGCAGCGGCGGCAATTATGCGTTGGCCGCGGCGCGCGCTTTGGCACGCAATACGAAAATGAGCGCGCGGCAAGTTTGCGAAGAAGCAATGAAAATCGCTTCCTCCATTTGTATTTTCACGAATGGAAATCTCACGATAGAGGAGGTATAACATGGAACTTTCTCCCAAACAGATCGTCTCCGAACTGGACAAATATATTATCGGACAGAGCGATGCGAAAAAAGCGGTAGCCGTAGCGTTGCGCAACCGTTACCGTCGCAGTCAATTGCCCGATGCGCTCCGTGAAGAAATCACTCCCAAAAATATTATTATGAAGGGGCCTACCGGCGTGGGCAAGACGGAAATCGCCCGCAGACTGGCTAGACTGGTCAAAGCGCCGTTTATCAAGGTGGAGGCCACAAAGTTTACCGAAGTGGGGTATGTGGGGCGTGATGTGGAATCGATGATACGCGACCTTGCCGAAACGGCGGTTCGTCTTGTCCGAGAAGAAAAGCTGGCCGAGGTCGAGGTGAGCAGTAAAGCTGCCGCCGAGAAGAAAATTTTGGACGCACTGTATTTGGGGCGCAAAAAACAGGCTTCCGACATTTCCGAAAGCGTACTTCGCGCACAATTGAAAGAGGAACTCGAAGCGGGGAAACTCGACAATCATATGTTGGAAATCGAGGTGGCAGATAATCCCAAGCCCATGGAGATTATGCCGGGCACGGGAGCGGAAATCAATATTGGCGAGATATTCGGTAGCTTTATGCCCAAAAAGCGGAAAAAGCGTAAGCTGTCGGTAAAAGAAGCCTTGCATCTGCTTACCCTCGAAGAATCGGAAAAACATATCGATATGGATGCGATCAACAGTGAAGGGTTGCGAAGGGCCGAACAGCAGGGCGTCATCTTTATCGATGAAATCGATAAGATTGCATCCAAAGCCACTTCCGGCGGTCCCGACGTGTCGCGCGAGGGCGTGCAACGGGATATTCTGCCGATTGTGGAAGGATGTACCGTTATGACGAAATACGGTTCGATGAAAACCGATTACATTCTCTTCATTGCGTCCGGCGCTTTTCATGTGAGTTCCATCAGCGACTTGATTCCCGAGTTTCAGGGGCGTTTCCCCGTATGTGTGGAACTCGGCAGTCTTACCGCCGATGATTTTGTGCGCATTCTG